>PWVN01000197.1 GCA_003561835.1 Syntrophomonadaceae bacterium | reverse complement strand
GCGGGTCAACCCAGGTCCGGGGCATGGTGGATTCCCTACTCTACAGCAGCAGTCACTTCCCCAGCGTCAACTGGCTTCATTTTTTGAAGGAAGGAAGCGCCGGGGAAGGATTCGAGGAGGGGCACTTCGACTTTTCCCGCCCCATCCCCGTCCGCCGACCGGGGTTGTCACCGGGACGGCAGGTGCTTTATGCCCCCGTCCTATCGGGGAACCGCTATTACCTTACGGTACAGGAGGTCTCCCTGACGGCCACAGGCCGCCGGGACCTGGCGGAGAAGCTTTTGAGCAAACTTCTCGAGGATAACAGGTTCTTCTTTCCCCGGGATATGAAGGTCCGCAGCGTCCTGCTGGAAGGAGAAGGCGCCCAGGCGGATTTTGCCGTCGACCCGGACATCCTGAAGCAGCTTCTCCGGGACCCGGACCGGTCGGAACTTCTGCTGGATGCGGTGACTTTGACCCTGGCGGAGAATTTTTCCCTGGACCAGGTGGAAATCTTGATCAACGGGTACAAGAGCGAGCAAACCCTGCCTCAACTGCTGAGGAGGGTTAACAGGCCCTTCTTTATAAACCCGGAATAACCCAGGCTCCTGGGAGGGAGAAGCCTTATGAAGAAAAACATCTATCTGGTGTGCATCATCTTGCTGACGGCCCTCTTGGCTGCCGGCTGCCTTTCCGGGGCGGAAATGGGGGAGGACACCACGGTGGAGTCTTTACGGGACCCCGGCGATGAAAAGGATGCCGGGCCCGGAATCCTGTCCCACCCACAGGAGTTCCGCTATATCAGCCTCTACTATCTCAACCCCACGGGAAATTATCTCTTCCCCTTGAGCTTCTCCTACGATGAACAGGCCTCTGTCGACGACCTGGTCAGCCTTCTAAAGGCAGGCCCCCCCCGGAAGGAGTGGGGAGAAAGCCCCCTGCCCGGCAACCTTACCCTGCAGGGTATCGAGATGACGCCAGGCAAAGCCCTGGTCCATATCAAGCCGGGAGGGATGGAAGACATATCTCTCCGGGAAGAGGAAGTGCTGATTCAGGCCCTGGTCTATTCCCTCACCTCCCTGGAGCATATTTCCCAGGTAGAGTTCTTCTCAGGGGGGGAGCCGCCCGGGGAACCCTTCACACTGCTGGCCGAAAAGAATCTCTACAGTACCGGGGACCTGGTCTTGAACCCCCTGGAGGAGATGGGAGCCGGGGATCCCTTCTTGCGCCTTTGGCTCACCAGCCCGGATGTCCTGTACATGGTTCCCGTCAGCATCCCCTGGGAGGACCTGCCCCAAAGCACCCGGGACCTGGCCCTGCTCCTCATCCAGGCCTTGATGGCTGAGCCTGTTGAATCCTCGGGCTTTTTGAGCCCCTTTCCCCCGGAAGCAGGGGTCTTGGGCCTCAAGCTTCAGGATGGCACCCTCCAGGTAAATTTTAACCGGGAATTTAAGGACAATTTTACCGGAGGTTCTGCCCAGGAGTGGGCATTGATCACATCTTTGGTCCTGACCCTGACGGAACTTCCCGACATCGATAAGGTGCAGATTCTGGTGGAAGGCCGGCAGGAAGAGGCGGCCCTGGGGCATATGGATACGGCCGAGCCGTTGATCCGGGGCGTGGTCAATTGGGTGCTGGCAGATTGAAGCCGGAAAGCATAACAGCCGATAAACAGGGGATCCGTGATCCACGGATCCCCTTGTGTTTACAGATTCTATGGGATATAATGACAATATATTTTGCAGACTAATGGCAAAGGCCGTTAGACAAGCGAGGGAGGTTTCCATGGAACATTTTAAAGAACAGCTAGCCCTCATCCTGGAGGAACCCACCGGCCTTGGCCGGGAAGAAATCCAGCCCCTCCTGGAAGTGCCTCCCAACGTGGATCTGGGGGATTACGCCTTCCCCTGTTTCCGGCTGGCCCGGGCCTTCAAACAGCCGCCGGCGGAGATCGCCGCCCGGCTGGCCGGGGAACTGGGCGAGAACCCCCTGCTGGAACGGGTAACCAGTGCCGGGCCCTATTTGAATTTTGTCCTGAAACGGTCTGTGCTGGCAGCCGACATCCTCTCCCGCATCCGGCAGGAAGGCCAGGCCTACGGTTCTTCATCCCGGGGCGGCGGCAGGGCCGTGGTCATCGACTTTTCCTCTCCCAACATCGCCAAACCCTTTGGAGTGGGGCACCTTCGCTCCACCGTCATCGGCCACTCCCTGCACCGCATCTACACCTTTTTGGGGTACAGGGCCGTGGGCATCAACCACCTGGGGGATTGGGGGACCCAGTTTGGCAAGATCATCACCGCCTACAAAAGGTGGGGTTCCAAAGGCCAACTGAACCGGGACCCCATCGGCCACCTGTTTCAGCTCTACGTCCGCTTCCACGAAGAGGGGGAGAAGAACCCCCGGTTGGATGATGAGGGGCGTTACTGGTTCAAGAAGCTGGAGGAGGGAAACCGGGAAACCCTGGACCTGTGGCAGACTTTCCGGGACTTAAGCCTCAGGGAGTTCAAAAGAATCTATCAAATCCTGGGGATTGACTTTGACAGCTACCAGGGAGAGAGCTTCTACAACGACCGCCTGGACAGCACCATAGAAGAAATTGTCAATAAGGGGATCACCCGGGAGAGCCAGGGGGCCCTGATCGTGGACCTGGGGGAGGATATACCCCCCTGCCTGTTGCGGAAGTCCGACGGGGCCACCCTCTACGTGACCCGGGACCTGAGCGCCGCTTTCTACCGGTATGAGACCTACCGCTTCGCCAAAGCCCTCTATGTGGTGGGGGCGGACCAGATCCTCCACTTCAAACAATTCTTCAAAGTCCTGGAGCTGATGGGGCTTGAATGGGCTGACCGCTGCCGGCATGTGCCCTTTGGCCTGGTCCGCTTCAAGGACGGCAAGATGTCCACCCGCAAGGGCAAAGTGGTCCTGCTGGAGGAGGTCCTGAACAAGGCGGTGCAGCTGTCCCTGGATATTATCGGGGAGAAAAACCCATCCCTGGCGGATAAGGAAAGAGTGGCCCGGCAGGTGGGCATCGGCGCCGTCATCTTCGGGGATCTGAGCAACGACCGCATCAAGGATGTGGAATTTGACTGGGAAAAGATCCTGGACTTTTCGGGGGAGACAGGCCCCTACATCCAGTATTCCCACGCCCGCATCTGCAGCATCCTGCGCAGGGAAGCCCCCTCGCAAACGGCCCCCCTGCAGGGGGAGGCCTACACGGCCAAAGAGGAGGAAGCCCTGCTGCTGCAGCTGGGACGTTTCCCCGAGGCAGTGGAGCGGGCCGCTGATTTGAACAAGCCCTCGGTCATAGCCCGCTACCTCGTCGACCTGGCCCGGGACTTCAACCAGTTTTACCACCACTGCCCCGTTCTCAAGGCCCAGGGGGACATCAAACAGGCCCGGCTCCTTCTGGCTGATGCCGTCCGCCGGGTCCTGGCCCAGGGGCTCTACCTCCTGGGCATCGAAGCTCCCGAGGAAATGTAGTCCCCTGCCCGGGGGAAATCTCTGCGGGCGTTCAATTACAGGAAACAGGGAGGCACAAAGATGTTAGACATGAAGTTCGTCCGGGAAAACCCGGATATCGTGGCCAAAGCCATGCGGGATAAAGGGGAGGAAGGCCAGCTGCAGGAGTTTTTGCAGCTGGAAGAGAAGCGCCGGGAAAACATCTTCAAGGTGGAGCAGCTAAAAAGCCGGCGCAATTCCGTATCCGAGGAAATCGCCCGGAGCAAGAAGGCGGGTCGGGATGCCGGGGATATGATCCAGGACATGCGGCGGGTTTCGGCAGACATCAAGGCCCTGGATGAGGAAATTCGCCGGGTCGAGGAAGAGATGGAAGGGATTTTGCTGAACTTCCCCAACATCCCCCTGGAGGGGGTTCCCGTCGGCCACACGGAAGAGGAGAACGTTCCTGTGCGCCATGTGGGAGAACCGCCCACCTTCTCCTTTCCCCCCAGGGCCCACTGGGACCTGGGCCGGGACCTGGGCATCCTGGATTTTGAGGGGGCAGGGAAAGTCACGGGTTCCCGCTTTGCCTTCCTGATCGGGGCCGGGGCCCGGCTGGAGCGGTCCTTGATCAATTTCATGCTGGACCTGCATACGGAAAAGCACAGCTACCGGGAAGTATTTCCCCCTTTCATGGTGCACCGGCACAGCATGGTGGGCACGGGGCAGCTGCCCAAATTTGAAGAGGACGCCTTTCGGGTCCAGAACACGGATTACTATTTGATCCCGACGGCGGAAGTGCCCGTAACCAACCTCCACCGGGAAGAGATCCTGGACGGGGAGAAACTGCCCCTCTATTACGCTGCCTACAGCGCCTGCTTCCGGGCGGAAGCCGGCGCCCACGGCCGGGATACCCGGGGGCTCATCCGCCAGCACCAGTTCAACAAGGTGGAGTTGGTCAAATTCTGCCGCCCGGAGGATTCCAACGATGAATTGGAATCCCTGGTGCGGGATGCGGAAGAAGTCTTAAAACTCCTGAAACTGCCTTACCGGGTGGTCCTCATGTGCACTGGGGACCTGGGCTTTGCCGCCGCCAAGAAATATGACCTGGAAGTGTGGCTCCCTTCCTACGATACCTACCGGGAGATCTCCTCCTGCAGCAACTTCTGGGACTTCCAGGCCCGCAGGGCGGGAATCCGCTACCGCCCCGGCCCCGGGGAGAAGGCCCGCTATGTCCATACCCTCAACGGTTCCGGTGTGGCCATAGGCCGGACGGTGGCGGCCATCCTGGAGAACTATCAGGAAGCCGACGGCAGCGTCGGCATCCCGGAGGTTCTGAAACCCTATATGGGAGGGCTGGAGAGGCTGCAGCCCCGCTAAGGGTCCATGCACGGCTGCATCATGCAGTGCCGTATGAAATAAACGCTTTTATGTGCGAGAAAATTGGCAGCACACCGGCCCTGACGATGCTTTTATGCATCGGAAGGGCCTATTTGCGTCTGCAGTTATGGAAGGTTTGTGCATGGTAAAAGGACAGAAACCTCAGGTTTTCCGGGGCCTCCCCGGGTTGAGGGCGCCATGGACCCTATTTAGCACCATTCTTGCGAGGTAATTATTTAGAAAAAAATAAAAATATATCTTGTTTGTTCCTGTAAGTTCCGGTAGTTTGTTTTATAATATGAAAAGCGCAGGGTTTGTTACAAAAGGTACATATCCTACAAGGAGGTGCTGAGGGGGGCCCTGAAGAGGTGCGTTTCCGGAATTCACTTTGAGAAAGGGGAGTTTGTTTTGCCAGTAAAAAAAGATGACAGTTTTGCCGCGGTTCAGAAACAGCTCGAAAGAATTGTGAACATGTTAAATCTGGAGCCGGCAGTCTATCAAATCCTTAAAGAGCCCAGGAGGGTCGTGGTAGTATCCTTCCAGGTGGAGATGGATGACGGTAGTGTTAAGACTTTTACCGGTTACCGTTCCCAGCACAACAACGTCCTTGGCCCCTACAAGGGGGGGATTCGCTTTCATCCCGATGTCTATTTCGAAGAAGTAAAGGCCCTCTCCGTGTGGATGACCATGAAGTGTGCCGTGGTAGGCAGCCCCTTCGGCGGCGGCAAAGGCGGCGTCACCGTGGACCCAAGAAAACTCTCCAAGAGGGAACTGGAGAAACTTTCCAGGGCTTATATCCGGGCTATAGCCAACAACATCGGCAGCGAAAAGGACATTCCTGCCCCCGATGTATACACCAATGCGCAGATTATGGCCTGGATGGCTGATGAATACAGCAAAGTGAAGGGCTACAACGACCTGGGCGTGGTCACGGGGAAACCTCTGAGCATGGGGGGTTCCGTGGGCCGCAACGAAGCCACCGCCAGCGGCGTTATGATAACCATCCGGGAGGCCGCCGCTACCCTGGGCATCAAGCTTCCCGAGGCTAAAGTTGCTGTGCAGGGCTACGGAAATGCCGGCAGCATCCTGGCCACCCTGATTGCCGCTCACGGCAGCAGCATCGTGGCTGTGGCCGACAGCTCGGGGGCGGCGTACAACCCCGCAGGAATGGACCCCAAGGAACTGCTGCTTTACAAAAAGGAAACGGGTTCCGTCGTGGGCTTTCCCGGGAGCCAGAAGCTCACCACCGATGAGTTCTTTGCCGTGGACTGCGATATCATGGTTCCGGCAGCCCTGGAAAACCAGATCAATGCGGAGCGGGCCGCCACCATCAAGGCAAAAATCGTGGCCGAAGCCGCCAACGGTCCCACCACCCCTGAAGGCGATGCGGTGCTGACGGAACGGGGCATTCTGATGATCCCCGACATCCTCTGCAACGCCGGCGGCGTCACCGTATCCTACTTTGAATGGGTGCAGAACAATTACAGCTACTACTGGACGGCGGAAGAAGTGGCCGAGCGCCTGGAAAACACCATGGTTTGCTCCTTCAAAGAAGTCTATGACCTCTATACAGACCAGTGCAAATGCCAGACCGAACCCCTTTCCATGCGGGACGGTGCCTACATGCTGGCAGTGACCCGCCTGGCGGAGGCCATGCGGATCCGGGGTTGGCTGGGGCATTCCTGATAGCAGAGGTAGAGGGCTTCTCCACGGAGCCCTCTATTCCTTCTTTATCCCTTGACGCAGGACCCATGCGAGGAGGCGGCGGGTTATGGATGATAAAAACAACAAAGCCAAAACGGTTCAATCCGTAGAACGGGCCCTGGCCATCATGGACGCCCTGGCCCAGGAAGGTTCTCCCATGAAGTTGAGTTCCATCAGCAAGCAGCTGGGCTTGAACATCAGCACCGTTCACAGGCTTTTGAACACCCTGATGGTTTGGGGGTACGTGGAGCAAGATCCCTACATGGGAAAATACCGCTTGGGCATCAAGAGTTTTGAGGTCGGCAACAAGGCCCTCTACTCCCTGGACATCCGTTCCGTGGCCAAACCCTTTCTCAAGAAACTGGTGGATAAAAGCAATGAGACGGCAAACCTGGCCATCCTGGTGGAAGGGGAAGTGGTCTATATCGATCAGGTGGAGACCCACAACATCATCAAGATGTTCGCCAGCCCCGGCACCCGGGGACCTTCCTACTGCACCGGTTCGGGCAAAGCTCTGCTGGCGTCCCTGAATGATTATGAAATAAACCGCCTGGCCCGAAGTTTTTCCTTCCAGAGCTATACGGATAAAACCATCACCAATGTCGAAGACTTGAAAAAGGAATTGTCCCTGATCAGGAAGCAGGGGTATTCCCTGGATCTGGGCGAACTTGAGGAAGATGTGCGCTGCGTGGCAGCCCCAGTAAGCAACCATGAGGGAAAAACGGTAGCAGCCATCAGCCTTTCCGGTCCCCAAACCCGTATGTCTGATGAGTATCTCCAGGATGAACTGATCCCCCTGGTTATCGATACAGCCAGGCAGATTTCTCACCTCATGGGGTGGGACGACCCGCCGAGCTACTGACGGGAAGACTGACGGGGACTACTGACGGGAAGGCAGCAAGGCAGCGCCCTTCTTGACTATGGCGTCTCTCTTGTGTTATACTTTACTATGCGCCGGGAGGGGTGTCCGAGCGGTTTAAGGAGCTGGTCTTGAAAACCAGTGACTCGTCCTGCGAGCCGTGGGTTCGAATCCCACCCCCTCCGCCATCACATGATGGAGGGGCAGCCCGGTAAAACCGCGGAGAGATGGCCGAGCCGGTCGAAGGCGGTCGCCTGCTAAGCGATTATACGAGCTAAAACTCGTATCGTGGGTTCGAATCCCACTCTCTCCGCCATATACGCGCCCGTAGCTCAGCTGGATAGAGTAACTGACTACGAATCAGGAGGTCGCAGGTTCGAATCCTGCCGGGCGCGCCAGTAAACATAAGCCTTCCGGGGCTTTTTCTTTTTATCCTAAACTTGCTTTAGTCAGAATTTAGTCAGATTGCGCTATGCTGAATTTCATTAGCTTAAGGTTTTTAAAAGGGTAACAGATTTTATCATTTGCCTGAATCGCGTACAGGCATCTGTTGTAGGGTGTCATCAAAAGAAGAAGATAAGAGATAAGTTTATCTGTAGCATGGTATTTCCTTTTAAGGCGCTTGTTTGCGTACCACCTTCACTT
>PWVN01000206.1 GCA_003561835.1 Syntrophomonadaceae bacterium | reverse complement strand
GGATGCAACAACCTGAAGGGCATCCATGACGAGAACCACCTGCACATCGCCAGGGAACTGGCCAAAAACGACGTCTTCATGGTGGCCACGGGATGTGCCGCCGGGGGTTACGGCAAGGCCGGCTTCTTGAACGGCGATGCGGTGGAGCAATATGCGGGTGAAGGCCTGAAGGCCTTTATCAAGAAGCTGGAAGATGCCAACGAACTGACGGAAGAGCTGCCCCTTATCTTCCACATGGGTTCCTGCGTGGACAACACCCGGGCGGCGGACCTCTATATCGATATGGCCGACGAGATGGGTGTAGACATTCCCAAGGTACCCTTTGTGGCCAGCGCTCCCGAGGCTATGAGCGAAAAGGCTATCTCCATCGGCTCCTGGAACGTGGCCCTGGGCATCCCCGTCCATGTGGGCGTGGTACCTCCCATCCCTGGAAGTTCCCTGGTAGACGGTGTGGCCCGCCTGGTGGCCCACGACGTCTTCGGCGGCTTCTTCATCTGGGAAACCGATGCCCAGAAAGCGGCAGACAAACTGTTGGAGTGCCTTGAGTACCGGAACTGGAAGAACAAGGTTCACAAAGACACTGCCGAGAAGTTTGATACTGCCGTTTCGGCGAACTGGTAGAGAATCTAATAAAAGGAGGTATGGAGGATGTCTAAAACAGCCTTTGATGAAATCTATGAAGGGGCAATAAAGGATGAGAGCTGCGCGCCGAAGGGCCTTTTTCAGAGGGCCTATGACGGTGCTATAATAGCCACCAGCTATGCGGAAATCCTGTTGAACAAGGCCATCCGGGAGAACGGGCCCGACTGCCCGGTAGGGGACCCGGATACCGCCTACTACCTGCCGGTCATCAGTTCCCTGATGGGAATCAAGGTGACCAAACTGGGCGAGCTTCCCGCTATCCTGAACAAAATGCGGGGCCAGATCAGGGAAGAGCTCAGCTTTGAAAACGCCCGCCTCTGCGGGGAGTCCACCGCCTATGCGGCGGAAATCATTGAAGCCCTGAACTACCTGAACGGAGCCAAGCCCCAGGTGGAACCCTGGACCGGGTACCTGACGGACCCCATCCTGCGGCGCTTCGGGATTCAACTGGTGGACTGGACCATCCCCGGCCAGGCCGTAATCATGGGCAAGGCCAAGGACTCCAAGAGCGCGGCCAAGATCCTTTCGGACCTGCAGGCCAAGGGCTTCATGATCTTTATCTGCAACGAGATCATCGAGCAGCTCCTGGAAGAGAACATGAAACTGGGTGTGGACTACATTGCCTTCCCCCTGGGGAACTTCACCCAGGTCATCCACGCTGTCAACTACGCCCTGCGGGCCGGCATGGCCTTCGGCGGCATTGCGCCGGGCCTTAGGGAAGAGCACCGGGACTACCAGCGGCGCCGGGTACGGTGCTTCGTGCTCCACTTCGGGGATATCGACGACGTCCAGGTGGCCGCCCATTTCGCCGCCATCTTCCTGGGCTTCCCCGTCCTGTGCGACACGGAACTGGAAGAGGAGATCCCCGACTGGTATATCTCCCATCCCGACTACGACACCCTGGTCAGCTATGCCCTGGAGGTTCGGGGCATCAAACTGAAAATCGTGGATATACCCGTCCCCATCACCATCGGCCCCGCCTTCGAAGGGGAGACCATCCGCAAGAACGACATGTACGTGGAGTTCGGCGGCGGACGGACCCAGGCCTTCGAGCTGGTGCAGATGGTGGGTGAGGACGAGATCGAAGACGGCAAGATCGAAGTCATCGGCCCGGAAATCGACGAGGTGGAAGAAGGCGGCCGCTTGCCCCTGGGAATCATGGTGAAGATCTACGGCCGCAAGATGCAGAAGGACTTCGAGGGCGTGCTGGAGCGCCGCATCCACTACTTCATCAACTACGGGGAAGGCCTCTGGCACGTGGCCCAGCGGGACCTCTGCTGGCTGAGGATCAGCAAGGATGCCGTGGCCAAGGGCTTCAAGTTCCGCCACTACGGGGAACTTCTCCTGGCCAAGTTCAAGGACGAATTCCCGGCCATCGTGGACCGGGTCCAGGTGACCATCCTTACCGATCCCGACAAGGTGGCAGAAAACGCCAAGCTGGCCCGGGAGATCTACAACCTGCGGGATGACCGGCTGAAGGCCCTGACGGACGAAGCCGTGGAAGACCTCTACTCCTGCACCCTGTGCCAGTCCTTCGCCCCCAACCACGTGTGCGTGGTGGCCCCGGAACGGGTGGGGCTGTGCGGAGCCGTCAGCTGGCTGGATGCCAGGGCTTCCTTCGAGATCGACCCGGTAGGACCCAACCAGCCCATCAAGAAGGAAGGGGTCATCGACGAGCAGAAAGGGGCCTGGCAGTCGGTGAACGAGTTCGTCCACCAGCACACCAACCGCAACGTGGACGAAGTTTGCCTGTACACCTTTATGGACCGGCCCATGACCTCCTGCGGCTGCTTCGAGGCCATCATGGCCATCGTCCCCGAGGCCAACGGCGTCATGCTCACCACCCGGGAGCACGGCGGCGAGACCCCCAGCGGTATGACCTTCTCCTCCCTGGCGGGCTCCGTGGGCGGTGGCGTCCAGGCTCCCGGATTCATGGGGATCGGCCGCTCCTACCTGTTGAGCAAGAAGTTCATCCAGGCCGACGGCGGCCTGGGCCGCATCGTTTGGATGCCCAAGGAACTGAAGGAGTTCTTGGGTGAGGATTTCCGGAAGCGGGCGGAGGAAGACGGCCTGGGGGCCGACTTCGTCGAAAAGATCGCCGACGAGACGGTGGGGACCACGGTGGAAGAGATCCTTCCCTTCCTGGAAGAGAAGGGGCACCCGGCCCTGACCATGGATATGCTGTTCTAAATAAAAAGGGGCGGCCCGGGGCGCCATCAATTCCCCGGGGGATTTCTCTTTAAAAATGATTCAAGAAAGGAGCCGAAATTATGGGTTTAACAGGTCTGGAGATTTTTAAACAGCTGCCAAGGACGAACTGCAAGGACTGCGGTTCCCCCACCTGCCTGGCCTTCGCCATGGCCCTGGCCAACGGCAAAGCATCTCTTGATAAGTGCCCCCATGTTACCGATGAGGCCCGGGAGAACCTGGATTCCGCTTCCGCCCCGCCCATCAAGCTGATCAAAGTAGGTACGGGGGATCAGACGGTGGAACTGGGAGACGAAACGGAGCTTTTCCGGCATGATAAGAAGTTCTATCATCCCACGGCGGTGGCCATCCTGGTCAGCGATCAGGAGGATGTGGAGGCCAAGGTCAATCAGATCAAGGAACTGGAATTTGAACGGGTAGGCCTGAAGTTCATCACGGACATGGTGGTCGTGAAAAACGATTCCGGCGATGCCGACACCTACAAGGCCGCCGTGGAAAAGGCTGCGGCTTTAACGGACAAAGCCCTGGTCTTAATGGCGGAGGATACGGGCGTTATGGCCAAGGCCCTGGAAGTTGCCGCCGGGCGCAAGCCCCTGGTTTACGCCGCCACCGCCGAAAATTACGAGGCCATGACGGCCCTGGCCAAGGACAAGGGGTGCCCCCTGGCCGTGCGGGGCAAAGGCCTGGAAGATACCGCCGCCCTGGTGGAAAAAGTGGCGGCTTTGGGGTACAAGGAACTGGTGGTGGATACGGGAGAGAGGGAAACCTCCAAGGTCCTGGCGGATTTGACCCAGGTTCGCCGCCTGGCCGTCAAGAAGCGCTTTCGCCCCCTGGGATATCCCACCATCGCCTTTACCAGCAAGGAGGACCCCCTGGAAGAAGCCGCCCAGGCCACCGTCTACCTGAGCAAGTATGCCGGGGTGGTGGTCATGAAGACAGCGGAGAAACAGCACATCCTGCCCCTGCTCTCCTGGAGGCAGAACCTCTTTACGGATCCCCAAAAGCCCATCCAGGTGGAAGCCAAGATGTATGGAGTGGGGGATGTCAACGAGAATTCGCCCCTGTATATCACCACCAACTTCTCCCTCACCTACTACATCGTGGAAGGGGAAGTGGAGGCGAGCAAGGTCCCCAGCTATATCATCGCTGTCAATACCGACGGCATCTCCGTCCTCACCGCCTGGGCCGCCGGCAAACTCACCGGGGAATCCATCGCCGCCGCCATGAAGAAGGCGGAAGTGGAAGAGAAACTGGCCCACAAGAAGGTGGTCATCCCCGGGCACGTGGCCGTCCTCAGCGGCTCTGTGGAGGAGAGCACCGGAGGCTGGGAAGTCCTGGTGGGGCCCCGGGAGGCCGCCGGCATTCCCAAATATGCAAAAGCAAACTTTGCCTAGGATATAATCCCACAGAAGAAAGGAGAGTAACCCTCTATGGCTTTTAATTTGCATAAAGAGAAGTACAGGAGCAAAGTAAGCGAAGTGGTTCTGGGAGCCACAAAGGAAGAGGGCGGCACCCGTTCCCATACCCTGACGGTGGGAGGGGAGTCCACCCTGCCCTTCCTTCAATTCGAGGGAGACATTCCCAACCGCCCCATTGCAGCCCTGGAAATCTGGGATGTGGCACCGGAGGATTGGAACCCCTGCTTCGATCCCTATTACAAGGATGTTTACGACAACACCGGCGCCTGGGCCAGGAAGTGCGTGGATGAATTCGGTGCGGACCTGGTCCTGCTGCGCCTTAAGGGCGCGGACCCCGACGGCAAGGACCGCTCGCCGGAAGAATGCGCCAATACCGTCAAGGAAGTCCTGGAAGCCGTTTCCGTTCCCTTGATCGTCATCGGCTGTGGCAAGGGGGAGAAGGACAACCAGGTGATGCCCCTGGTGGCCGAGGTTGCCTCGGGAGAAAAACTGCTCATGGGCGTGGCGGAACAGGAGAACTACAAGTCCATCACCGCCGCCTGCATGGTACACAAGCACAACCTTATTGCCCAGTCCCCCATCGATATCAATATCTGCAAGCAGTTAAACATCCTCATCAATGAGATGAACCTGGATCTGAACAAGATCGTCATCGACCCTACCATCGCTGCCCTGGGTTACGGCCTGGAGTACGGCTACTCCATCATGGAGAGGGCCCGGTTGGGCGCCCTGGGGGGAGACCGCATGCTGGCCATGCCCATGATCGGCAACGTGGGTTATGAGGTCTGGCGGGTCAAGGAAGCCAATGCTTCCGAGGAAGAATTCCCCGGCTGGGGCCAGCAGGAAGAGCGGGCCATCCTGTGGGAAACCACCACCGCCGTGGCCCTGCTGCAGGCGGGCATGGACATCCTGGTCCTGCGCCACCCCAAAGCCCTGGAAGTGGTGAAGAAGAACATCGATGAACTCATGGAATCAAACAAATACGAGTAACGGGTCCTTTCAATATGATTATGGAGGAGGTTTAACCGTCAATGATCATTATCGGTGAACGGATAAACGGTATGTTTACGGATATTGGCAATGCCATCAAGGACCGGAACCCTGCCGCCGTCCAGGAATGGGCCAAGAAGCAGGAGGTGGCCGGAGCCCGCTACCTGGACATCAACACAGGCCCCGCGTCCAAGAACCAGGCAGAAGATATGAAGTGGCTGGTGGAGGTGGCCCAGGAGGCCAGTGACCTGCCCCTGGCCCTGGACTCCACCAATTACGATGCCATCGAGGCGGGCCTGGCCCTCTGCAAGCGCCCTGCCATGATCAACTCCGTACCGGCAGAGATGCCCAAGATGGAGCGGGTCTTCGAGATGGCCGCCAAGTACAATGCCGCCGTCATCGGCCTGGCCATGAACGAGCAGGGCATCCCCAAGGATGCCGAGTCCCGGGTGGCCCTGGCCATGGAACTGGTGGCCATGGCCGATGCTTACGGGCTTCACATGGAAGACCTCTATATCGACCCCCTGGTCCTTCCCTGCAACGTGGGGCAGGACCACGGCCCCGAGGTCTTCGAAACTTTGCGGCAGATCAAACTGCTGGCTGACCCCGCCCCCCGGACGGTGGTGGGACTCAGCAACATCTCCCAGGGCACCAAAAACCGGGAGCTCATCAACCGGGTCTTCGCCGTGATGGCCATGGCCTGCGGCCTGGACGCCGCCATCGCCGACGCCTGCGACGACGAGCTGGTGGAAGCGGTGGCCACGGCCCGCATCGTCCTCAACATGGACATCTACTGCGATTCCTACGTGGACGTCTTCCGGAAGCAGGGTTAAACGCCGATTTCGTGAGGGAGAGTATCCCGCGCCTTCACAGCCCGGGGTACTCTCCCTTTAAAAAGAGCTTAGATTTTGGACTGGACCTTAGAAGGGAAGGTGAAGGAAATGATTGTAGGAGAGAGGAAACCGCTGCAGGAGATCCTGGAAAATCTGAAACCTTACAAGAAGATTTGTGTCATGGGCTGCGGCACCTGCGTTACTGTCTGCCTGACGGGCGGAGAAAAGGAAGCCCAGGAAACGGCCGCTGCCGTGTCCCTGCAACGGAAGAGGGCGGGGGATGAGGCACAGGTCACCACCAAGACCATCCTGCGCCAGTGCGAGTATGAATATATCGATGAAATTACCGCCGAGGTAGCAGACTGCGATGTCATCCTTTCCCTGGCCTGCGGTGTCGGCGTTCAGACCATGGTGGAGAGGATGCCCGATAAGATGGTTCTGCCGGGCCTCAACACCACCTTTTTCGGCTACCCCGTCCAGCAGGGGGTCTGGCTGGAAAACTGCCTGGGGTGCGGCAACTGCGTCCTGGACAAGACCATGGGGATCTGCCCCATCGCCCGCTGCACCAAGAGCATGCTGAACGGGCCCTGCGGCGGCTCCGCCGACGGAAAGTGCGAGATCAGCAAAGAGGTGGACTGCGGCTGGCAACTGATCTACGAGCGCTTGCTGAAGCTGGGCCGGTTGGATGCCATGACGGCAGTAGAGCCTCCCAAAGACTGGTCCAGTTCCCACCACGGAGGCCCCAGAAAAATGGTGAGGGAGGATGTGAAGCTCAATGACAGTCGGCAATCTTAAAAAAGTATTGGACAGCGGCGCCTTCGCCGTTACCGGAGAATTGGGCCCTCCCAAGAGCGCGGAAGGGGATTTTATCCGGCACCATGCAGAGCACCTGAGGGGTTCCGTGGACGCCTACAACCTGACGGACAACCAGACGGCCATCGTGCGGACCTCCAGCATCGCCTGCGGCAAAATCCTGGTGGACATGGGGCTGGACCCCATCATCCAGATCACCTGCCGGGACCGGAACCGCATCGCCATCCAGAGCGACGTCCTGGGGGCCGTGGCCTTAGGCATCAAGAACATCCTCTGTCTCCAGGGGGACCACCAGAGCTTCGGCAATGAGCCGGGCTCCAAGGGGGTTTACGACCTGGATTCCACCCAACTCCTTAAAGTCCTGAAAGACATGCGGGATGAAGGGATTTTCGCCGGCGGGGAAAAACTGGAGGCCCCCATCGATATTTTCATCGGCGCCGTGGCCAACCCCTTCGCCGATCCCTTCGAGTACCGGATTGCCCGCCTGGCCAAGAAGATCGAGGCCGGCGCCCAGTTCATCCAGACCCAGGCCATCTTCGATATGGAGCGCTTCGAGCGCTGGATGGAGGGCATACGGAAACTGGGCCTTCACAAGAAGGTGCCCATTCTGGCCGGTGTCATCCCCATCAAGTCCCTGGGGGCCGCCCGGTATATGAAAAACAACGTTTCCGGCATCATCGTCCCCGACGAACTCATCGACCGCCTGAAGGGGGCCAAAGACAAGAAGGAAGAAGGCCTCAAGATTTGTGTGGAGACCATCCAGCAGGTCCAGAAAATCGAGGGAGTGGCAGGGGTTCACATCATGGCCATCGCCTGGGAGGAAATCGTTCCTGAAATCGTGGAGCGGGCGGGACTTCTCCCCCGTCCCACCTTTTCCTGAAACAGATTCATAAAAAATAAACAAGCAGGCTTCATGAAGCCTGCTTGTTTTATGAGGGGACCCATGAGGAGGTACTCGGCCTTGATTGACATTACCCGGGAAATTAAAGTTTTTTTGGGGGATAATAGGGGCAGGTTCCCCTTTTGCAACTGCCTCATGATCGATGACGAAATCAAGGCGGTCATCGATACCGGCGCCGGGATGCCTTTTACAACCGCGGGCTTCAACCCTGATGTGGTCCTTCTCAGCCACTACCACCCGGACCATACCCGGGATGCCGCCGCCCTGTCCCGGCCCCTCTACTGCCACCCGGCGGATATCCCCCCCCTGGAGAAGGAAGAGGTATTGCTGGAGTACACCAGTTTCGAGGAACTGGGGGGGGAGCAGGCCAGGTTGATCCTGGATTTTCTCAAGTACCGGCCCCTGGCGGTGGCCGGCGGCTTCGCCGACGGGGACCTGCTGGACCTGGGCAGGACCCGGCTTCGGGTCCTCCATACTCCAGGCCATTCTCCCGGCCACTGCTGCTTTTTCGAGGAGCGGGAAGGGATCCTTTTCAGCGCCGATATTGATTTGACCTCCTTTGGGCCCTGGTACGGGCACAACAGTTGCGATTTGGACGCCTTTGAGGCCTCCATAAAAAGAGTTATGGAGCTGAAGCCTGCCGTGATCATCAGCGGCCATGCCGACCCCATCCGGGAAGGAAGGGAAGAAGCCCTTCGGGCCTACCTGGAAAAAATCGCCGAGCGGGACAGGGTTCTTCTGGACTTCCTGAGAGAGCCCGCCACCCTGGATCAGGTGACGGACCAGAGGTTTATGTACGGGAAGCACCCGGAACCTGTCTTCCTCTACCGCCATTTTGAAAGGAAGATGGTGAAGCAGCATTTAGACCGCCTCTATACCCGGGGTCAGGTTCAGGTGGGGAAAGGCGTTTACCGGCGCCTTGGCAAAGGCAGAAGTTTTTTTAAAAGGGGAAAGATTAAGCAGGATTGCCCCCCTTTGTGCAGAAATTCTATAACAGGTGGTTAATGATGAACAAGAAGCAGTTTGTCAAGGACCTGAAACTGGGAGATGCGGTGGACAGCCCCTTTTTGGTCCTGGAGATGAAATTCTACAAATTTTCCCAGCAGAAGCGGCCCGGTGAAAAATTTGCCCGCCTGCTCCTTTCGGATACCAGCGGGTCCATCAAGTCCATTCTCTGGAACGGCAGCCTGGCGGAGGACCTCTCCCTGTCCCCCGGTACCGTGGTCAATGTCAGGGGGGAGGTGGGGGAGTACAACGGCCTGCAGGTGACGGTGAACTCCCTGGAAGTCCTGCCTGAGGAGCAGGTGAACCGGCGCTGTTTCCAGAGCAGCAGCGCCCGGGAGCCCAAGGATATGCTGAACCAGCTCTCCAGGGTCATGGACCAGGAAATCACCCACCCCCAGCTCAGGCTCCTGCTGTACAGTTTTTTCAAGGACAAGGAGTTTGCCCGGGTCTTTGCCATGGCCCCGGCGGCGCGGAAAGTCCACCACAATTACCTGGGAGGCCTCCTGGAACATACCCTGGAGGTGGTGGAGCACTGCCGACTGATGCTGCAGCTTCATTCCGGTCGGCTGCACCCCTCCCTGCTGCTGACGGGAGCAATCCTCCACGATATCGGGAAGCTTCAGGAGTATGACGCGAAAAGCCTGGCCTTCAACCTGACGGATCGGGGGAAACTGGTGGGCCACATCTGCATCGGGCTGGAAATGGTCCAGGAAAAGCTCAAGGCCCTGGAGGACTTTCCGGCAGGCATCCGGATGGAGCTGGAGCACATGCTCCTTTCCCACCACGGCGAGAAGGAGTGGGGCTCCCCCGAGGTGCCCAAGACCTTCAATGCCTATGCTCTTTTTCATGCGGACCTGGTCAGTGCCCGCCTGAACCAGTTTTCCGGCCTTCTGGACAAGGGGCAGGGGGTGGAGCCGGGGTGGTCCGAGTGGGACCGGCTCCTGGAGCGGAGCGTCTTCCTGTCTTCACCCGAACCCGAAAAGCCGGTGGAGGCAAGAGACTGAAGAAGGCCCGGGGAGGGGTACCCCCGGTTACCTGGAGAGAAGGGATGGACATGGGGAGCAAGGAAAAACGGGAGAATAAAGTCATTCAGTTTCAAAGGGATGCCTCTTATTACTTCGATAAGGGGACCCTCTATTTTCAGCGCCACCGCTTCGAAAAGGCCCTGGTGTATTTCCGCAAGGCGGTGGAACTGGAGCCCCAGAACTCCCTGCACTATTACAACCTGGGCTGCCTTTTAAGCCGGATGGGCCGGCTGCAGGAGGCAAACCGGGTCTTCAAATACATCGTGGAAGAACTGGACCCGGATTTTACCGAGTGCATATTTCTCAAAGCCATCAACTACGGCCTGCTGGAGGACTTCGAGCAGACGGAGAAGCTC
The DNA here is from genome assembly GCA_003561835.1 of Syntrophomonadaceae bacterium. Lineage (GTDB taxonomy): Bacteria > Bacillota > Dethiobacteria > PWVN01 > PWVN01 > PWVN01. The sequence goes on along the minus strand of PWVN01000206.1, from coordinate 15,543 downwards.
CTGCGCCAGTACCTGCGGGTGAGCCCCCAGGGAGAGATGGCCGACGAGGCCCGGGAACTCCTCCTTTCCCTGACGGATTGGGAGGAGGAGGAATTCCAGGAGACAGCCGCCGCCCGGGATGACGGGCCCCTGTACCGGGACCTTCTCATGAATACCACCAGGAAGGAACTCAAGACCCTGTGGGATGAGGATGAGGGCCTCCGGCAGGCCCTGTACCGGGGTCTCTTCCAGTGGGACGACGAGTTGAAGGAGCGCATCATCTCCCTTTTCGCCGGCAGCGGCCTGGAAGAGGGGGAGGGGGCTTTACGGGAATTCGTCAAAAATCCCTGGATCAAGGAAAGGCTCCGGCAGGTGGCCCTGCTGGCCCTGAAGAATATGGGGAACACCGGCGGGCTGCAGGCCTTCCAGGACGGCAAGATCAAGGAGGTCAAGAGCCGGGACCTGCCCCCCGAATCCTCCCTGTGGCGCAGTGAGTGGCAGCGGGTCCTGGAATGTGCCCTGAAGCGCATGAGCCGGTGCCGGGAATATGACGGCGGTTTTTTTGACGACATCCGGGCCATGTGGCTGGATTACATCAACACCGTCTACCCCCGGGTTCCCCGCATCCAGAAGGTGCAGACCTGGGCCGCCGGCCTGGAGTACTGCCTGGCCCGGTTTCATTTTCTGGATATTACCCAGCGGGAAATGGCGGAGCGCTATGGGGTATCCGTCAGCAGCGTGGCGGCCAAATACAAGGAGATCAACGAAGCCCTGAGCCTGGAAAAGAAGGCCTACCAGAACGTGGTCAGCTACCTGTCCAGCCTGGAAGAGGGTAAGGAAGGGCGGTAGGCGGCAGGGGGCCTGCGGCGTCAGCCGGCGATAATGGTACAGCCCCGGAAGGGCTCTCTTCCGGGGCTTTTTGCATAATTTCCTCTCCCTGGTGCAAAATACTGGTAAAAACACCGGGAGGTTGCTATGAGTACCCCCATGACCTTTACATACACCCTGTACCATGTTTTCTTGCTGAAACTCCTCCTCTCCTACCCCTTTGAAGACACCCGGACCATCCACAACCTCCTCTTTCTGGCCAAAGTCAACGCCGGGAGCCTGCGCCCCCGTCTTGTTTACGATTTCTACAAGAGCCGGCAGGGGGCCTACAGCTTCGAGGTGGACGGCCATATGAAGGATTTGATCAAAAGCAACCTGGTGGAGAAGAAGCTGCTGTCCCCCTCCAGGGAGGGCCGGGACTTCTACTACCAGGTGGCATCTCTGCTGCGCTACGAACTCTTCCCCGACCACTGCACCCGGGTGGCCTCCGGGTACCGGGACCAGCTGTGGCGGGTAAACCACGAGGTTTTCTTTCATCCCCTCTTCCGCAAGGCCCGGCCGGGCCGCAAGATCAGCATCTAGACAGGGTTTTGCCGTCGAAAGGAGGAAATAAGCCCCACCTTCACGAAATAATTCCCCCGAAGGAATTTCTATCCGGGAGGGCTGTGCCCATGAATCTTGTCTTGCTCAAAGGCGGTCATCTGGTAGACCCCCTGCAGGGGATCCACGGGCCCCGGGACATCCTGGTGGCAGGGGAAAAGGTGGCTGCCGTGGGTTTGGGCCTGGAAGGCGTGTCCTTCCCCGGCCTGGATTATGCCGCCTTCCGGGACAAAGTCCGGGAGGTGGATGTTTCGGGACTGGTGGTCCTGCCGGGCTTTATCGACCTGCACGTTCACCTGCGGGAGCCGGGCCAGGAAGAGAAGGAAACCATCGAGAGCGGTTGTGCCGCCGCCGTGGCCGGGGGAATCACCGCCCTGGTCTGCATGGCCAATACGGATCCGGTGGCGGACGGGCCAGGGGTGGTGGAATATATCCTGAAGAAGGCCCAAAATCTGGACCGGGCGCCCCGGGTATATCCCCTGGGGGCCCTCACCCGGGGCCTTCACGGGGAAGAACTGGCTGACCTTGAGGCCCTGGCCCGGGCCGGGGCCGTAGCTTTTTCCGACGACGGGAAGTCCGTGGCCTCCGCCGCCCTCATGGCCCGGGGGATGGAGGCAGCCCGGGACCTGGGCAGGAGGGTTTTCAGCCACTGCGAGGAACCAAGCCTCACCCGGGGGGTCATGAATCTGGGAGAGGTTGCCCGCCGTTTGGGCTGCCCCGGCAGCCCCGGCACGGCAGAGGACCTCATGGTGGCCCGGGACCTGCTCCTGTCGGCCCACACCGGCTGCCCCCTGCACATCCAGCATGTCAGCACAGCCCAGGCGGTGGAGCTCATCGCCTGGGCCAAGGGTAAAGGCTTTCCCGTGACGGCGGAAGCCACCCCCCACCACCTGCTCCTGACGGAGGAGGCGGTGGAAGTCTACGGGGCCAACGCCAAGATGAGCCCCCCCCTGCGGGGGGAAGCCGACCGGGAAGCGGTAATCCGCGGGGTAAAAGAGGGGGTCATCGACTGTATCGCCACGGACCACGCCCCCCATACCCCTGAGGAAAAGGCCCGGGGCCTGTCCCGGGCCCCCTTCGGGGTGGTGGGCCTGGAGACGGCCCTGCCTGCCCTCATCACCGGCCTGGTGGAGCCGGGCATCCTGACCCTGGAGGAACTGGTCCGGCGGTTTTCCGCCGCCCCTGCCAGGATTCTGGGGATCCCCGGCGGTACCCTGGCCCCGGGCTCGCCTGCCGACATCACCGTGGTGGACATGAGGGCCAGCCGGGAGGTCCGGGGAAAAGATTTCTGTTCTCTGGGAGAAAATACCCCCTTCGAGGGCAAGGCCCTCAAGGGGTGGCCCGTGATGACCGTCCTGTGGGGGGCCGTGGTCCCCCTGGCGGAGAGGGGCCGGGAAAGGAGAGACGGCGGTGTTTGAGCAAAGGAGGGGCCTGGTCCTCTCCCACATCCCCCTGGGGGAAGAATACAGGGAACTGACGGTGGGGGCAGAGGGCATGGCTGCCGCTCGGCCGGGCCAGTTTGCCGGGCTCAAGGTGGGAAAAGCCCTGGACCCTCTGCTGCGGCGCCCCCTCAGCATCTACCACCAGGACCGGGGGACGGGGGCCCTGCATTTCCTGTACAGGGTGGTGGGACAGGGGACCCGGCTTTTGTCGGGGTTGAAAGAGGGGGATGAGGTGGATTTCATCGCTCCCCTGGGCCGGGGGTTTTCCCTGGAGGGCTTGAGCCCAAATACCCGGGCCCTGCTGGTGGCCGGCGGCGTGGGTGCGGCCCCCTTGTACTTTTTGGCTGCAAGGCTTAGAGAGAAGCAGGTCCCCTTGACCTTTTTTCTGGGGGGCCGGCGGGCGGCAGACCTGGCTTTTCGGGGAAGGATTGCCGCTGCCCTGGGGGAAGACCTGGTCATCGCCACGGAGGACGGCAGCCTGGGCCGACAGGGGCTGGTGACGGGACCCCTGCAGGAGTTTCTGGATGAGGGGCCTGGCCGGGAGGCCTGCCGCCTCTTTGCCTGCGGCCCGGCGCCCATGCTGCGGGAGGTGGCCCGCCTGGCCTCAGTGGGGGGCGCTATCCCCCTCCAGGTTTCCCTGGAGGCCCGCATGGCCTGCGGTTTCGGCGCCTGCCTGGGGTGCGTTTGCCCTGCCTCCGGGGGGGATGCCCCCTACAGGCGGGTGTGCACCGAAGGGCCTGTCTTTTTTGCCGGGGAGGTGGAACTGTGACCGGGAAAATTCCAAGGCCCGACATGACGGTAAAAATTGGCTCCCTGACCCTGGAAAACCCCGTGCTGACGGCAGCGGGCTGTTTTGGCTTCGGCCGGGAGTTCGCAGAGTTTCTGGACCTGAACTCCCTGGGGGCCATCGTGGTCAAGGGGACTACCCTGAGGCCCCGGGGGGGAAACCCGCCCCCACGGCTCGGGGAAGTTCCGGCAGGGCTTTTGAACGCCATCGGCCTGCAGAACCCGGGAGTGGACCGGGTGATGGCCGAGGAACTCCCCCGCCTGAAGGGGCTGAAGCCCCCCATCATTGTAAACGTGGCGGGGGAAACCCCGGAGGAATACGTGGAGACGGCCCGCCGGCTGGCATTAAGCCCCCCGGCGGCGGCCCTGGAGGTGAACATCTCCTGCCCCAACGTGGCCCGGGGGGGTATGGCCTTTGGGACCTGCCCCCTGCAGGTGGAAACCCTGGTCCGGGCCGTCCGGCAGGTTTTCCCCCGGACCCTGATCGTGAAACTGACCCCCAACGTCACCGATATCCGGGAAACAGCCCGGGCGGCGGCGGCGGGAGGGGCCGATGCCCTGTCCTTGATCAATACCCTGACGGGGATGGCCATCGATATCGAGGGGCAGGTTCCCCTGCTGGCCAACGTAACGGGGGGCCTGTCGGGGCCCGCCCTGCGGCCCGTGGCGGTGCGCATGGTCTGGCAGGTGGCGGAAACCGTGGACATCCCCATCATCGGCATGGGGGGCATTGCCTCGGCAAAGGACGCCCTGGAGTTTCTCCTGGCGGGGGCTTCCGCCGTGGCCATCGGCACCGCAGGGCTGGTGGACCCCTCTGTCTTTGGGCGGGTCCAGGCGGGCCTGGAGGCATACTTGGTGCACAGGGGCATCCCCCGCCTGGAGGAAATCTGCGGGCTGGCCCGCCGAAACTGGAAGAGAAATATGCCGGCAAAGCAGGTGAGAGAGAATGGCTGAGGCGAAAGGCAGGGTCATCGTCGCCCTGGACGTGCCGCGAGAGAAAAAAGCCCTGGAACTGGTGGAACTCCTCCTCCCCTTAACCCCCTATTTCAAGGTAGGCCTGGAGCTCTACCACCACGCGGGGCCCCCGGTGGTGAGAAAGATCCGGGAGCGGGGCGGCCGGGTCTTTCTGGATTTGAAGTTTCACGATATACCCAACACCGCCGCCGGGGCGGCCCGGGCGGCGGCGGCCAGCGGCGCCTTCATGTTCAACCTCCACGCCCTGGGGGGAGAGGAGATGCTTAGGGCTGCCGCCGGGGCGGCCTTCGAGGAGGCCCGGCAGCGGGGGATGGACCCACCCCTGGTTCTGGGGGTGACGGTTCTCACCTCCATGGACGGGGAGGGCCTTCGCCGGGTGGGGGTTACCCGGCCCCTGGAGGAGCAGGTCCTGGAGCTGGCCCGTCTCTGCCGGCGCTGCCGCCTCCAGGGGGTGGTGGCTTCCCCCCGGGAAACGGCCCGGCTGCGCCGGGAACTGGGGGAAGATTTTCTCATCGTAACCCCCGGTATCCGCCCCCCGGGGTCGGAGCGGATGGACCAGAAACGGGTCATGACTCCCCGGGAGGCGGTGGAGGCCGGGGCCGACTACCTGGTCATCGGCCGTCCTGTAACGGCGGCCCCGGACCCCCCGGCAGCCCTCAAGGCCCTTTTGGAAACACTAAAACCGGGAAAGGAGGGATCCGATGCTCTGCCGCGATGAAGTATTGCATATTTTCCGGGAAACAGGAGTGCTGCTTGAAGGCCACTTTTTACTGACTTCCGGGCGCCACAGCTCCCAGTACCTGCAGTGTGCCCAGGTCCTGAAGCACCCCGACCTGGCTGCCAGGCTCTGCCGCCAGCTGACGGAGGAGCTTAAAGAGAAGGAACTGGACCTGGTTATCGGCCCCGCCCTGGGAGGGATCATCCTGGCCTATGAGATGGGCCGCACCCTGGGGGTGCCGGCCCTCTTCGCCGAGCGGGGGGAGGGGAAAATGACCCTGCGCCGGGGGTTCAGGGTGGAGCCGGGAGAAAAGGTCCTGGTGGTGGAGGATGTCATCACCACCGGAGGCTCTGTCCGGGAGGTTATGGAAGTGCTCCGGCAGGCCGGGGGAGGGGTGACAGAGGTGGCTGTCCTGGTGGACCGCAGCGCCGGGAGCCTTGCCTTTGACGTACCCCTGCGAAGCCTCCTCTCCCTGGCCGTGGAGAGCTACCCGCCCCGGGAGTGCCCCCTGTGCAGGAAGGGCCTTCCCCTGGTAAAACCCGGCAGCCGAAAGTAATGCTTCTTGTGAAGCGGGTTTGGGAATAAACTTATACTGAAATTTTCTTTGCAGGGAACAGGGCAGTTCACATGGACTGGGGTGAAGATATGCGGGTAAAAATTGTGGGCTGCGGCAACCTTCTTTCCCGGGACGAGGGGGTGGGCATTCATGCCGTGCGCATCCTCAGGGAGGGGATCCTGCCGCCGGAAGTGGAGGTGGTCGAGATGGGGAAGCCGGGGGTGGATTTCCTCCAGGTCCTCAAGGACTGCAGCTGCCTCCTCATTATCGATGCCACAGCCCAAGGGGAAAAGCCTCCCGGGACCGTCCACCGCCTGGAAGTGAAGGCCGGGAATATGGAAAAGGTTCTCGGCGGCACCATCCACGGGTTCAACCTGGTGGTTCCCCTGCAGGTTCTCTACAGGGGCCGAAAGGCAAAGGATTTTCCCACCGTCATCGTGCTGGCCATGGAAATAAAGGAGAGGACCCTCTTTGGGGTCGGCTTGAGCCCGGAGGTCAAGGCAGGCCTGGAGTTCCTGCTGGATATGGCGTGGCACGAACTGGCCCTTCTCTCGGGGGAATGAGGTGAATTATGGGCAAGGCTACCAGCAGTTTTTTTTGCCATGAATGCGGTTACGAGTCTCCCCGCTGGATGGGGAAGTGTCCCGGCTGCCTGGCCTGGAATACTTTTGTGGAGGAACGGTATTCTAAAAAAGAACGGAAGGGAAGGGGAGAGGGGACCAGGAACCCTGCGGCCCCCTGCCCCATAACCGCCGTCAAGGGGGAACAGGAAGAGCGGCTCCTGACGGGGATGGGGGAGTTCGACCGGACCCTGGGCGGGGGGGTCATGCCTGCCTCCGTGGTCCTCCTCACCGGGGACCCTGGGATCGGCAAGTCCACCCTGCTTCTGCAGGTTTGTGCCGGCCTGGCCCGGCAGGGGTACCCCCTTCTGTACATATCCGGAGAGGAATCCGCCTATCAGATCAAGCTGCGGGGAGAGCGCCTGAAGGCTTGCCACCCCAACCTGCTGCTGGCACCGGAGACGGACCTGTCCCTGATCCTGGAATACTTGGAGAAGGTCAGGCCCCGGGCGGTGGTGGTGGATTCCATCCAGACCGTCAGCGACCCGGCCCTCACCTCCTCCGCCGGCAGTGTTTCCCAGGTCCGGGACTGCACCGCTTCCCTCATCAGGGCGGCCAAGGAAGGGGGCATGGCCATGTTCCTGGTGGGCCATGTCACCAAAGAAGGCCTGATTGCCGGGCCCAAGGTCCTGGAGCACATGGTGGACTGTGTCCTCTCCTTTGAAGGGGAGCGTCACCACAGCTACAGGATTTTGCGCACCGTCAAGAACCGCTTCGGGACCACCAGCGAAATCGGGGTTTTCACCATGGAAGAGGAAGGGCTCCGGGAGGTCGCCAACCCCTCGGAATTCTTCGTAACCCAGCGCCCGGCCCATACCGCCGGATCCGTGGTGGTGGCCAGCATGGAAGGGACCCGGCCCCTGCTGGTGGAGGTTCAATCCCTGGTGGCCCAAAGCCGCCTGCCGGCTCCCCGCCGCATGGCTACGGGGCTGGACTACAACCGGGTGGCCCTGATTCTGGCCGTCCTGGAGAAACGGGCCGGGCTTTACCTGCAGGATCATGACGCCTTCGTCAAAGTGGTGGGAGGGGTGCGTCTGGAAGAACCGGCTGTGGATCTGGGCCTGGCCCTTTCCCTGGCCTCCAGCTTCAAGAACCGCCCGGCCGGCGGGCAGGACCTTTTCATCGGGGAGGTGGGCCTGACAGGGGAAATCCGCTCCGTCAACCGGGTCCAGGAACGGATCCGGGAAGGGGTCCGGCTGGGCTTTTGCCGCTTCTTCATCCCCGCCGCTGCCGCCGACAAGGCAGCAAAAATCCAGGGAGCATGCCTGGTCCCCGTGGCCACCCTGGAGGAAGCCCTGGAAATCTGCCTGGGAAGGTGATGCGCACCCTTTCTTTCATATGGGCAGGATTTTGGGGTACAGCCAGGAGGAATGCTGCCTGGGAGAACCGGCGCAGCCCCGGGGTTACCGGCTTCTAAGCAAAATACCCCGGCTTCCCCGGGGTGTCATCGATAATGTGGTGAGGGATCTGGGTTCCCTTAAGGAGATTAAATCTTCCCCGCCCGAGAGGCTAAACCGGGTGGAGGGCATCGGAGAGGTCCGGGCCCGGGCCATCAGCCGCGGCCTTAAAAGGCTCCGGGAGCAGTGCCTCCTGGGGAAACTGGTCTAGGAGAGGCCTCAGTAGAGGCGGAAGTAGCCCAGGGTTTTCAGGCGTTCCAGTTCTTTGCCGAAGAGCTCTTCCATATTCATATCCAAAAGGCTGCACAGGGCGGCCAGGTAAAAGAGGTTGTCGCCGATTTTTTCTTCGACAATTTCCCGGCAGTTTTCGCAGAGTTCCCCCGTCAGGTGGGTATTCATGAGCTCCTGGCACTCCTTCCAGGATACGTCGGTCGGGTAGGACTGCCTGGCGGCCTGGATGGAGAGGCAGCCGCAGAGGGTAACGGCCTTGCACACGGAGCGGTTCACTTTGGCGGTGGATTCCTGCAGTTTGGAGAGGGTGTCTATGACGCTCTTATGCCGGACCAGTAGCTCGGTCACCTTTTTTTGGAATTCGCTGGCGGGTATATCCTTCATGGTTTCACCCCTCGTGATGATTTACCTGCTTCCCACCAATATTATACGTTTATAAAGTTGGCTTTGTCAACGGCCCCCTGGACCGGAGCCGGCAGGGAGGAGCAAAAAACCGGAGAAAAAACCCGGTATTTTTTTTTGCCAAAGCCGTTGACATGCCGCCCTGAGTGTGTTAAGATAATTATTTCATTTGACAAAGATTCCCCTCTATGGTACGATATAAATGTATGCATCTGAGGGAGGTTTTGGCCATGTTCAGCATAGGAGACAAGGTCGTTTACCCCATGCACGGGGCAGGCGTCATCGAAGCCATCGAAGAAAAAGAAATTCTCGGGGACACCAAAAAATACTATGTTATGAACATCCCCATCGGGGATATGAAGGTTATGATCCCCCTGGACAAGGTTACCCGGGTGGGCCTGAGGGGGATCATCGACGAAGCCGGGGTGCTGCAGGTCTTCTCCGTTCTGCGGGAGAAGCATTCCGCCATGTCGACCAACTGGAACCGGCGCTACCGGGCCAACATGGAAAAGATAAAAAGCGGCAATATCTACGAGGTGGCGGAAGTGGTCCGCAACCTTATGGTGCGGGAACGGGACAAGGGCCTGTCCACGGGTGAGCGAAAGATGCTGGAATGTGCCAAGCAAATCCTGGTCAGCGAATTGGTGCTGGCCCGGGGGGTTCAGGTGGATGAGATCGAGGGCATGCTCCAGGATATGATCAACAACCGCCCTTAGGGGCGTTTTCTTTTTTGGAACAATTTTTGCAAAGACACATATTCTGCCTTGAATGTGGACAAAAATATACGTTATAATGGAGGCGAAGGGAGGTGAGAAGAGAATGTTAAAGAATATTATCCGTATCGTTTCCACCCTGATCGGTTTTGCGATCGGGTACCAGGTTGCTGCTACCGAGTTCGTAACCCATGTCATGGCCATGGCCAACATCCCCCCGACGCCGGAAACCACCATCGCGGCCTCCATTACGAGCGGTTCTGCTTTTGGACTCATCTTTTATTTTTTTACCCCCTGGGTAATTAATAGAATTGTCAGGTTTACCCGATGGGTCGAGTCAAAGATGACTGACATTCCCACCCAGGATATCGCTCTGGGTTTTCTTGGAGTCCTGCTGGGCCTTTTGATCGCCTCACCGGTGAGCTTTGCCCTGTACCGCATCCCCCTGGTGGGAAACTACCTTTCCCCCGGGGTCATGCTGGTCCTGGCCTACCTGGGGTTTACGGTGGTCAACAGCCGGAAAGAAGAGCTGGCCTTTTTCACCAATGTCTTCAAGAGCGGCAAAGCCCTGGAGAGGCAGGCCAGGCTTTTGAAGATCCTGGATACCAGCGTCATCATCGACGGACGCATCATGGACATCTGCACCACGGGCTTTGTGGAGGGTGTCATGGTCATTCCCGGCTTTGTCCTGGAGGAACTCAGGCATATTGCCGATTCCTCGGACCTCCTGAAGCGGAACCGGGGCCGGCGGGGGTTGGATATCCTCAACAAGATGCAAAAGGACTTGAAAGTCCCCGTGCAGATCTGGGAAGAGGACTTCGAGGACCTGGCGGAGGTGGACAGCAAACTCGTCCGCCTCACCAAGAAGCTCAAGGGCAAGATCGTCACCAACGATTACAACCTGAACAAGGTGTGCGAGCTCCAGGGAGTTCCGGTCCTGAACATCAACGAACTGGCCAACGCCGTAAAGCCGGTGGTGCTGCCCGGCGAGGAGATGGTGGTCCAGGTTATCAAGGACGGCAAGGAAGCAGGCCAGGGGGTGGCCTACCTGGACGACGGCACCATGATCGTGGTGGAGAACGGCCGCAGGTTCATCGGCGACAAGCTGGATGTGGTGGTCACCAGCGTCCTGCAGACTGCTGCCGGCAGGATGATTTTCGCCAAGCCCAAGATAAGCATGGAGAAAGCGTACAGCGGGGTGAAGTAGGTGCCTGTACCGGATATGGGAGTGGTTATCCCCGCCGCGGGCAAAGGAAAGAGGATGGGGGCACCCTTGAGCAAGCAGTATCTCAAGCTTGAAGGGCGCCCCCTTCTGGCGTATACCCTGGAACCCTTTCTGAGGCTTAAACCCCGCCGGCTGGTGGTGGTGGTGGGGGCCGGAGAGGAAGACCTGTTTCGCCGGGAGGTTCTGCCTTTCCTGCCGGCGGTGGGCCGGGAGGGGCTCAAGGTGATCCCGGGGGGCCTGGAACGACAGGACTCCGTCTACAACGGGGTCTCTGCCCTACCCCCGGACATCGGCTACATATGTGTTCATGACGGGGCCAGGCCCCTGGTGACGGCCTCCCTGGTGGAGGCTGTCCTCGAAGCCTCCCGGAAGACGGGGGCAGCGGTGGCCTGCGTGCCTTTGAAGGACACCATCAAGGAAATCGACCCCCGGGGCTTCGGCGTGTCCACGCCGGCCCGGGAGAAGTACGTGGCCGTCCAGACCCCCCAGATCTTCAGGGGGGACATCCTCCGGGAAGCCCTGGAGAAATCCCGGCAGGAGGGCTGCCGGGCCACCGACGAGACGGCCCTGGTGGAGAGATACGGGGTGCGGGTCATGACGGTGCCCGGCAGCTTTGCCAACATCAAGGTCACCACCCCCGAGGATCTGCTCTGGGCCCGGGCTGTATTACTGGAGAGGAGGCGGGAAGATGCGGATAGGTTTGGGGTTTGACGCCCACCGGTTTGCCGGGGGGCGGCCTCTGGTTCTGGGCGGGGTGGACATCCCTTGCCCCAGGGGGCTTGAGGGTCATTCCGACGCCGATGTTCTGATTCATGCCATCATGGACGCCCTGCTGGGCGGGGCGGGCCTGGGGGATATCGGGCGGCACTTTCCCGATACGGACCCCGCCTACCGGGGTATTTCCAGCCTGGTGCTTCTCGGCCGGGTTAAGGAACTTCTCCGGGAAAGGGGTTTCGCCCCGGTGAACCTGGATAGCGTCATCATCGCCCAGAAGCCCCGGGTATCCCCCTATATCCCGGCCATGGAGGAGGCCGTGGCCCGGGCCCTGGATATGCCCCCGGGATGCGTAAACGTCAAAGCCACCACCACCGAGGGAATGGGCTTTACCGGCCGGGAGGAAGGGATCTCCGCGGCAGCGGTGGCCCTTCTGGAAATTTTCAGAGTTTGAAGCGGGCGGGATGTCCGCAGCCCGGGGTTTATCGGCCGTCAAGATCAACGGAGGTGTTTTGTAATGGAGAGAGAAATCAGGGTCAGGTTCGCCCCCAGCCCCACGGGACCCCTGCATATCGGCGGCGCCAGGTCCGCCCTTTTCAACTGGCTCTACGCCCGGGGCAGGGGGGGGAAGATGGTCCTTCGGGTAGAGGATACGGATACGGAGCGTTCTTCCCGGGAATCGGAGGAGGAGATCGTGGAGAGCCTGAGGTGGCTGGGCCTCAACTGGGATGAGGGGGTGGGCCCGGGAGGCCCCGGGGGCCCCTACCGCCAGGGGGAGCGGCTGCATATTTACGGTCCCTACGTGGAGCGGCTCCTCCGGGAGGGTAGAGCCTATCACTGCTTCTGCAGCCCCGAAGAACTGGAAGCCGAGAGGCAGGAGATGCTGAGGAAGGGGGAAACGCCCCGCCATCAGGGGCCCTGCCTCACCCTGACGGAAGAGGTGGTAAAGGGGCGGCTGGCCCGGGGGGAGAAGGCCGCCGTCCGCTTCCGGGTTCCCGGCGGCCGGCAGGTGGTCATCCACGACCTGGTCCGGGGCGAGGTGGCCTTTAAAACCGACGGCATCGGCGATTTCATCATCATCAAATCCGACGGGCTTCCCACCTACAACTTTGCCGTGGTGGTCGACGATCTGGAGATGGGCATCACCCATGTGATCCGGGCGGAGGAACACCTTTCCAACACCCCCCGCCAGGCTTTGATTTACGAGGCCCTGGAGGCCGAGCTGCCGGAGTTTGCCCACATATCCCTGATCTTGGGGGAGGACCGCGCCAAGATGAGCAAGCGGCATGGGGCCACCTCCATTGTTCAGTACCGCCGGTTGGGTTACCTGCCGGAAGCCCTGGTGAATTTCCTGGCCCTCCTGGGCTGGTCCCCCGAGGACGAGGAGGAGTTTTTCACGCTGGAGGAGCTGGTCCGGGCCTTCAGCCTGGAGAGGGTGACCAAGAGCCCGGCCGTTTTCAACATCGAAAAGCTGAACTGGATGAACGCCAATTACCTGCGGAAGCTCCCCCCCCAGGAGCTGGTCAGGCTGTCCCTGCCCCACCTGCGGGAGGCGGGCCTTGCGGCCGGGGAGCTCTCGCCGGGGCGGGAGGAATGGCTGGCGGCGGCTCTGGTTTCTGTCCAGAGCAAGGTGGAGTATCTGTCCCAGATTTCCAGGCAGGCCGGCGTCTACTTCGGGAGGGTAAAGGACCCGGAGAACGCGGAGACCATCGCTGTGCTGCGGGAGGGCCGGCAGGTGCTGCAGGAGTTGCTGAACCGGGTGGAGGCGGTGGAACCCTGGGAGGAAGGGGCCATCAAGGATGCCCTGAAGGCCCTGGGAAAGGACCTGAAGGTCAAAGGGAAACCCCTCTTCATGCCCGTCAGGGCCGCCGTATCGGGGCAGCTGTGGGGGCCGGAGCTCCCCACCATGATGCGCCTCCTGGGCAGGGCGGGAGTTAAGGAACGCATCGCCCACAGCCTGAAGTGGGCAGAGGGGGAAGGAGCGGGGAAGGGTAAGCCTGAAAAGGGGCCCGGTAGTCGTTGACAAAACCGCATGCCCTTGGATATAATGGTACTGTATTTTTATATACCAACTGTGATGATGGGGAGAGTAGGTTTCTACACCGCCGCCAGAGAGGGGCCCCTGCTGAGCTGGAAAGGGCCCCCGGCAGGAAGGGACGGAAGTGCACCCCGGAACAGGTACCGGGAACGGGCGAAGCCCCAGTAGCGGTACCCGGCGGCCCGCCGTTACGGGAAGAAGGAGGGCACTTGTTGCCAATTAGAGTGGAACCGCGGTTATGGCCGTCTCTATCCGGAGGCGGTTTTCTTATTTGAAATAATGTGGAGGGGCAAAAGGCCCCAGGAGGAGAAGACATGCGCTGGTTGAAAAAAGACATCCAGTCGGTAATGGAGCGGGACCCGGCGGCCAAAAGTGTCCTGGAGGTGGTTACCTGCTACCCGGGGTTCCATGCCTTGATTTTGCACCGCTTGGCCCACTTTTTTGCCCGCCGCCGCCTGGTTTTGCTTCCCCGGCTCATATCCCAGTTTTCCCGCTTTATCACGGGGATAGAAATCCACCCCGGTGCCACAATAGGGGAAGGGTTCTTTATCGACCACGGCATGGGAGTGGTCATCGGGGAGACGGCGGAGATCGGGAAGGATGTTACCCTGTACCAGGGGGTTACGGTGGGGGGCACGGGCAAGGAGAAGGGAAAGCGGCACCCCACCCTGGGGAACAAAGTGGTGGTAGGTTCCGGGGCCAAGATCCTGGGCCCCGTCACCATTGGCGACAACGTCCGGGTGGGGGCGGGGGCCGTGGTCCTCAACGATGTCCCCGCCAATACCACGGTGGTGGGGATTCCCGGAAGGGTGGTCATTTACCGGGGGCAGCGGGTCCCCGCCGTCAATTTAAATCATCAGGACATGCCGGACCCGGTGGCGGAGATGCTGGACTGCCTGCAGCGGCAGGTGGATGACCTGCGCTGCCGCCTGGAAACCTGTGAAGCCGGCAACAGGAAGGAGGAGGGGCGACGTGGCCGTAAAGCTCTATAACACTATAACCCGGGAGAAGGAAACCTTAAAACCCGTCCGGGAGGGCCGGGTTGGGATTTATTCCTGCGGCCCCACCGTCTATGATTATTTCCACATCGGCAATGCCCGGGTTTTTATCGTCTTTGATGTGATCCGCCGCTACCTGGCCTACCGGGGGTATGAAGTCACCTTTGTCCAGAACTTTACCGATATTGAGGATAAGATGATCAAGCGGGCGGCGGAACGGGGCATCACCCTGGAGGAACTGGCGGAGGAGATGATTCAGGCTTACTTTGCCGATGCAGGGGCCCTGGGTGTGCGCCCGGCGGACCACCATCCCAGGGCCACCGAATTTATTCCGGGGATGATCGCCCACATCCAAAAGCTCATGGAAAAAGGACTGGCCTACGAACACCGGGGGGACGTCTATTTCAGCGTGGAGAGCTTTCCCGGCTACGGCAGGCTCTCGGGGCAACCCCTGGAAGAACTGGTCTCGGGAGCCCGGGTGGAGGTGGAAGAAGGGAAGCGGTATCCCGGTGATTTTGCCCTGTGGAAGCGGCAGAAACCGGGGGAGCCGGCCTGGGAGAGCCCCTGGGGGATGGGCCGGCCCGGCTGGCACATCGAGTGCTCCGTCATGGCCATGGAGTACCTGGGGGAGACCATCGATATCCATGCCGGCGGACCGGACCTGATCTTCCCCCACCACGAGAACGAGGTGGCCCAGAGCGAGGGCTTGACGGGGAAACCCTTTGCCCGCTACTGGCTGCACGCCGGTTACCTGAATATTAACCAGGAAAAGATGTCCAAATCCCTGGGGAATGTCCTGACCATCCGGGAGATGCGCAAAAGGGTAGATCCCCAGGTGATTCGGTTCTTCATGCTTTCGGCCCACTACCGGAGCCCCATCAATTTCAGCGACCAGCTCCTAACCCAGGCGGAAGGCGGCCTGCGGCGCCTGCGGACCATGGTGTCCAACGTCCAGGACCTGCTGGACAAGGGGGTTGGCAGCCAGGAGGGGGATACCCTGGGCCGGCAGGTCCAAAAGGCCCGGGCGGCCTTCACCTCGGCCATGGATGATGATTTCAATAGCGCCGATGCCATCGCCGCCCTTTTTGACCTGGCCCGGGAGGTCAATACCTACATGGCCCGGGCGGAGGAAATCAGCCTTGCCTCCTTGAGGGAAACTGTGGAGTTTTACCGGGAGGTGGATGGAATTTTCGGGTTCATCTTTCAAAAGGAACGGGAAACAACCCTGGAAGAAGAAGTGGAAGCCCTGATAGAGCGGCGCCAAAGGGCCCGGCAGGAAAAGAACTGGCAGGAAGCCGATGCTATCCGGGATAGGCTGAAG
>PWVN01000004.1 GCA_003561835.1 Syntrophomonadaceae bacterium | reverse complement strand
TACCCCCCCCCTGTTGTCATCTGAGCGTCTTTTAATGGATTGTGATAATAAATTTTATTACTATATATATTTTCTATTTTAATTAGTTCTTTTCTATTATAAATATAACTTTTTGTATATGTCAATACGTATAAAGTTAAAAATAGGAAGTTTTTATGTTAAGCCTATGTTAACTTCATTTCCGCTTTCGTAGGATAATGGTTATTTTTGTTTTCCGGTTGAGTGACTGCCCTCCATGATTTTTCTCCTCCTATCCGGGAGGACGGGCTAAGATTGCGGAAAACCGCCTTATAGGTTAATATTAAAGCAGTGCATGAGGGTTTGCTGCTTACAAGGAGGAATATACATATGGGGATGGAAAGCCAAGGCTATGTGAAGATCGCGGCCCAGGACTTGAAGAAACTGGTGTCGCAGCTGTTGGAGCGCTATGAGGTCCCGCCGGACCATGGGGAAATCGTCAGCGACGTGCTGGTCGCCGCCGACCTGAGGGGGGTGGAGTCCCACGGGTTGGGGCGCCTCTACCCCTACTACATCTCCCGTTTTGAAAAAGGCTCGATGAACCCCCGGCCGGATATCCAGGAAAAGAAAAGTTTCGCCGCCACCTTTTTGCTGGACGGCGACAACGGCCTGGGCCACGTGGCCTGCCACCGGGCCATGCAGAAATGTATCGAACTGGCCGGGACCTACGGGGTGGGCATGGGAGGCGTCAGGAACAGCAACCACTTCGGCATCGCCGGTTACTACTCCATGATGGCCCTTGAGGAAAACATGATCGGCATCTGCCTATCCAACTCCCAGCCCTGGGTGCTGCCCACCCATTCCAGGAAACGGCTCCTGGGGACAAACCCCCTGAGCATCGCCGTCCCGGCAGGAACATCCCGGCCCTTTGTCCTGGATATGGCCACCAGCGTCGTACCCAGCGGCAAACTGGATGTCTACCGGCGCAAAGAACTGGCGGTCCCCCCTGAGTGGGGGGCAGACAGCCTGGGCCAGGCCTCCCGGGACCCGGGGCAAATCCTGGAAGGCGGGGGTCTCTTCCCCCTGGGCGGCCCGGAAGAAACGGCAGGGTACAAAGGGTACGGGCTGTCCGCTGCCGTTGATATCCTCTCCGGCGTCCTGACGGGATCCGGCTTCCTCTCGGATGTCCTGAGCGCCACCCTTCGCTCCGACCCCTGCCGGGTGGGCCACTTTGTGGCGGCCATGCATGTGGACGCCTTCATGGATGTGGAGGAGTTCAAAGGCAGGATGGACCAGTTTATTGAGACCCTGAAAACAGCCCCCCTGGCGGAGGGCTGCGACCGGATTTATGTGGCCGGAGAAAAAGAGTTCTCCCTGTGGGAAGAAAACATGAAGCAGGGGGTCCCCGTCCACCGGAAGGTATGGGCGGAACTTCTGGGCCTGTGCGGCAGGTACGGGATCTCGCCGCCTGCCGCCCGGTGAGGCCTATCCCCCGAGGGAAAAAAGCCCCCGGGGGAAACAGGAGTTTCCCCTTCCAGGCAGAATCACTACTATAAAACACATAACAGGAGGAGTTCTTTATGCAGGGAATCGGTTGGGTCCTATTGATCCTCGTCTTGGCTATTGCTGCCTTTGCCATCAGCACCTACAACTCCCTGGTGGTCCTGCGCCAGCGGGTCCGCAATGCCTGGGCCCAGGTGGACGTCCAGTTGAAGAGGCGCCACGATCTCATCCCCAACCTGGTCTCCACCGTCAAAGGGTACAGCACTCATGAGCGGGAGGTTTTCGAAAGGGTGACGGAGGCCCGGGCAAAGGCGGTTACCGCCGGCAGCGTGGCAGAAAAGTCCGGTGCGGAGAACCTCCTGACGGGGGCCCTTCGCTCCATCTTCGCTGTGGCCGAGAACTATCCTCAGCTGAAGGCCGATGCCAACTTCCGCCAGCTGCAGGACGAGCTCACCGCCACGGAGAGCAAAATAGCCTTCTCCCGCCAGTTCTACAACGATACCGTCCTGAAGCTGAACACCCGGATTGAACGCTTCCCCGCCAATCTGATCGCAGGGGCTTTGGGCTTTTCCCAGGCCGACTACTTCAACCTGGGAAGCCAAGATGAGGCCAGGGAAGCCGTCAATGTCCAGTTTTAGGCGGCCGTCATGAAAACCCGCAGGGGATTGATTCCCATCATCCTCCTCCTTCTCCTGCTTCTCTGCCCCGACACAGCGGCGGCGGAGAAGGATTTTTTCATGCCCCGGCTCATCATCCACCTGCACCTGCAGGCCGATGGCTCCCTCCTGGTGGCAGAAGAACGGACCGTTACTTTTCAGGGCAACATCAACGGCTTTTACCAGTACATCCCCCTGGACCCGTCCATGGATATCCACAGCGTCCAGGTCCGGGAGGGGGATACGGCCTATGCCTTCAATCCCGGCACTGCCCCGGGGGCCCCTGGCACCTTTTTCGTCGTCAAGAAGCCGGACAGCATCTTCATCGATTGGAGTCTCAAGGCCTACAACGAGACCCGCACCTTCCTCTTGACTTACCAGATCGATAACGCTGTCCTGATCCATGAAGACACGGCAGAACTGTACATGAAATTTGTCGGCGAGGATTGGGACAGGGGCGTGGAGGAAGCAGCCGTTTACCTGATCTTTCCCGGTGAGGTTGCCCGGGAAGATATTCGGGCCTTCGGTCACGGCCCCCTTCACGGCCGGGTGGAAATCCTGGAGGACGGCCGGGTCTCCTGGCAGGTTAACCCCCTGCCCCGGAAGACCTTCCTGGAAGGGAGGGTCCTGTTCCCCCGGGAGTTGGTCCCCCGGGCAGTCCGGTTCAGCGGCCGGGAAGCCCGGGAGGAAATCCTCAAGGAAGAAGCCGGGTGGGCCGCCCGGGCGGACCGCCTGCGCCTGTTGAGCCGCCTGGAGTGGCTGGCCGGGGCCTTGATCCTCCTGGCGGGCCTCATGGCCGCCTTTCTCTTCTGGCGAAAATACGGCCGGGAGTACCGGGCCGACTTCGACGGGGATTATTACCGGGATCTACCCGGGGATTACTCCCCGGCGGAGTTGGGCATCCTGTGGAGGTTCGGCAAGACCACACCTGCCGACCTGACGGCCACCATCCTGGACCTGGCCCGCAAGGGATATGTGACCCTGGAAGAGGACCGGCGGGAAATAAGGGGGATCTTTCGCAGCAAAACCGATATCCAGTACCTGATAAAAAAGAAAAGGGAAGATAAGGGCTCCCTCCTGCCCCACGAAGAGCAGGTCATGGCCTTTCTCTTCCGGCAGGCTGCCTCCTCCTCCGATGAGGTCAGCTTCCAGGAGATCGAGCAGTATGCCAAAAGAAATCAGAGGTCTTTTTTGAGCTTCTGGAGCGGCTGGCTGGGAGAACTCAAAGCCCGGGGGTTTGTCCTGGAGTTCTTCGACCCCCTGACAAAACAGGGGAAGGCCGTGGAAATCGTATCGGGCGTTGCCCTCGCCGGCCTCTCTGTACCCGCATTCATGGCCGCCCTTTACATCATCTTCTTCGCCCTTCTGCTTTCCGGCCTGCTCCTGGTGCTGGCCGGGGCCTTTCTCCGGCGGCGTTCCCAAAAGGGTGTAAACGACTTTGCCCGCTGGCGGGCTTTCCGGCGCTTCCTCCTGCATTTTTCGGAGATGGAGCGCTCCAGCATACCCAGCCTGGCCATCTGGGAGCATTACCTGGTGTATGCTGCCACCCTGGGGGTGGCCAGGGAGGTCCTCAGACAGCTGCAGGTGGTCTACCCCAACCTGACGGAAGGTTCGTACCGCTTCGGGGCTCACTGGTACTACATGTCCGGTACCCCGGGAAGGGGATTTTCCCCCGTGAATGCCCTGGACGACCTGACCAGCGGGCTGCAAAAATCCTTCCAGGTGGCCACCTCAGCCTCTTCCTCCAAGGGCTCCGGGGGCGGTTTTTCCGGCGGGGGCGGGGGCGGTTTCGGGGGTGGCGGCGGGGGAGTCCGCTGAAAGCATCGTCAAAGGAAATGCCCGGGGCCGGCTGCAAGGGGCCGGCCCCGAATAATAACATCACAATTTTTCCCCCACCGTACCTTAATCGGTTATTCCCCCACGAAGTTTTTCAGGGGCTTGACCATCCCCTTCACCTGTTCTGCCTGGAACCGCCGGCGCTTGGCGGGGTTCCTCTGCATGAGCATAAATCTCAGGTTCATTCTCCAGTTCTTCCAATTCTTCTGCGGGAAGTTGTAGAGATTGTGCTTTTTGTAATAGAGGTGGTCCCCCCGGAAGATGCCCCGGTTGCGGAAGACGAAATCCCGAAAAATCAAGTGGCCGGCCAAACCGTAAAAAGCCGCGGGTTTTTCCTGGCCCGTCTCCAGGGCCAGGACCAGACGCTCCGCCAGGGCCTTGAGCAAAGCGGTGACCTCCCCGGAAGTCTCATATTCGTCGGTGACCGTCCCCACCAGGTTCCCCCGGTTGAACTGTACCTTGGCCTCCAGGTTGTTCCGCAGCACCGGGACCTGGGACAGGGGCCCCGAATGGATAAAGGCCATCTGTTTTCTATGGAAGACGGGAGTGTGGCCCCGGTAAAAGGAGCGGTCGAAGAACATCTTCCAGCGGGACGACAGGTAGCGATCCCGGAGGGTACCGGCAAAAATCAGGGCTTCAGCGGGAAGGATATGCTCCTCGTACAGGCGGGCCAGGTCATCCCTGTACAGGCACTGATTGTCATAAGCACAGCGCAAACAGCCCAGGCAGCCTCCCTTCAGCTCGATTTGGGAGATATTGATCACTTCGACCCGGCAAGGCATATACCTGGTGAAGGCCTCAATCATCTTCCCCAGGTTGCTGTCCGAACCCTCCTCATCGGTCAGGAGAAGGACCCTTCTGCCCTTCTCCTTCTCCCCTTCCGGCAGGGGACCCGCCTCATAATTAAGGCCCGGCCTTTGAAGCGGCCGGCAGGATACTTCCGTCGGCAAATTGTTGTCTACGGTGTGGAGGAACTGCCGGAAAAAGGCAGCGAAATTCTTGCGCCGGCGGGACCTGAGCAGGTCATACATTTCCGCCATGAATTCTCCCGCGTAGCGCATCCCCAGATCATGACAGATACCCCGCATGTATTCGGCGGCGGAAGTATCGTAAAAATGGATGGACGTCATCACCACCGCCCCGTACTTCCCCTGGAAAACCTTTTGAGAGCCCGTCTCAAAGAGCAGCTCAATGAACGCCTTCAGCTGGGAGGGGATGAGGAAGTAATAGACCGGGAAGATCCAAAGGACCCCCCGGGAGTCCGCCACCGACTGCAAAATCTCCTCAAGTTTCCCCTCCTCCCGAAGGATCTTGTTGATTTTGCTTCCCACATGAACAACATGGAATTGTACCCGGGGGTGTTGTTTTTCCAGGTACCGCACGTACTGCAGGGTAATGCTGTCCTCCCCCTTGGGGCTGCCGGAAAATACCGTTATCTTCACAAGAATCTCTCCCTCAATACGCAGTGATGCTGCGGAGATATTCGAACACCGGATCAATGCCGTCGATGACGTCCTGCCGGGTCTTGGGAATGGGGATGTGGGGATACAGGGCGTTTTGCGGGTCCTTGGAGGGGTCCGGACGGGTGAAGTACTTGTAGGAGACCCCCAGGAGGAACCGGGTGTGGGGAAGTTGGAAACTCAGCATGTCCCCGTAGGAGGAAGGGGCATTGCCTGTGGGTTCGCCCAGGACCTCCGCCAGTTCGTTGTCATAAAGGATAACGGCGATCCAGTTTCCCGAACTGAAAGTCTGGTTCCCCACCAGCACGTACACAGGTCCCTTAAAGGGTTCCCTCACCGGGGTCACCTTTCTGGTGGAGGGCGGATAGGTTGCGGTTCCCCCGGTCCGGCGCACCCCCACCCGCTCTGCCGCCAGCGGGGAATAGCGGATAAGGGTACCGTAGGTCTTGTACCGGCTGACGGGCAGGTGCTGCAAAAAGGTTCCGGTGACCCGGGAATCCCCACCCACATTGCCCCTAAGGTCCAGGGCTACTTTTCCGATGCCGTGGGTTTTGACGGCGGCAAAGAATTCTCTCACATCGCCCATAAAAACTTCATCGTAAATGCAGACATTTAGATAAAAGACGGCCAGGCCCTCTTCCGGGTTCACATGCCAGCCGTGCCGGTCCGCCAATAAATCCTCCAGACTCCTCCGCTGGACATCAGCCTCCAGGAAGGCCGTCAGGGTGAGAAGACCGCCCTCCCGATCCACCACGAAACTCACCCCGTCACCATCCACCAGGCCCAGATGGTCCAGGACCGGCCTTCTTCGCAGCAGGGTTTTGCTTTCTTCCCTGACCCAATACATGGTTTCCGAGGAGACCAGCCGGTCCAGCTCCGGGAGCAGTTCCTCCGGCCTCTTCCCCCCTATAGTCAAAATCAGGTCCCCCGTGCGAAAGGGGCCATAATCCTCTGCCAGGACCAGGCCCTCCTGTACCCAATCAAAGGTCAACCCCAGGCCTTTGTCCTGCTCGTCGAAGCGCAGAACCGTGTGGGCATCCCCCACCGACGTCACCAGGCCCTTGAGGGCAAAATAGAACTGAGCTGCTGTCAGGGGTTCCTGCGTCTTTTCCAGGAGGGCCAGTTTCTCCGCTTTCCAACCTTCCTCTCCCAGGCGGTTGTGGGGGTCCGGGTGGACGGATTCGATGACCTCCAACATGTACGCCAGATCCTCCCGCATCTCCTCCGGGTCCAGGAGGTCATCCCCGTACAGGGACTGGGGTTCGGGCTCAAAGGGAACGGGCTGCACGGGGAACAGGAGGTTGGCCCGGTACAGCCAGATGGCGGTCCCGATGGCGGTACAGGCCAGGGCTATCGCCAGGTGGGATACAATTTTTTTGGCCAAAGTCCCTTTCCGGGCAGGCGTGGTTTTCTTCATCTCCGGTCATCCCCCTTGCTTCACCGGAAAGTCTTCGCTGTCCTGTTCCAGGATGTACGGGTCGTCGAATAAACCTTCCTACCAGATCCCCAGAAGCACCCTCAGCAGGAGGAAGAAGGAAAGCTGGATGATGAAGTAGGCCCTGGGGATGGGGCTTTGGACCCGTAGGCGAAGGTAATTGAAGGCTGCCGCCGCCAGAATCGCGATGACGAACCAGGCGGCGTAGTTTTGCAGGGGGATGTCTCCCCCGGCCCACTGCCAGTAATCAAAAACGGGGGAGATGGCCACGGGTTCCAGGATAAAATCGAAGAAGACGCAGAGGGCCCCGGCAGCCAGGGAAGCCAGGTAAAGGTTGGCAAAACAGCGGTTGGCCAGCAGGACCGCCCCCAGGACCACCAGAACCCAGTTAAAGCCGATGACCAGGGGGACGCCGAGGAGGGCAAGGCCCAGGGTCTCACCGTACAGATAGGACCCGAAGACCAACCCGGTGTGGACGCCCAGGATCTCCAGAGACAGGGTGACCAGGTACACCACCAGGGCCCAGACCAAAACCTTCCCCCGTCTCTCTTGAAGGAGGGGCACCATCACCAGAAGGCCCAACAGGAAGAGGACCCAGGGAGTCAGCTGCAGCATCAGGGGCAGGGTTCTTTCCCAGGCATGTCCGGCTGCTCCCACCAGGTACATGATGGAAAAGAAGAGGATCATCAGATGGTCTTGAGAGTAAAGCAGGGACTTTACTCCTTTTCTTTTTGCCATAAAAACCTCCTTGGGGCCCCGGGAAACAGGGCTTTGATTTCAGGGTCAAAACCCCACCCAGGGGCGGAAATGGAGGAACACCAGGAAGTAGAAACCCAGCATGGAGAAACTGTAGAAAAAATCCTCCAGGGGAATGGATACCACGCGGGTACCCAGGACCGCCCGGGGGTTGTAGATGACGATGGGCAGCCCCGTTAAAATTCCGTTGAAAATCATGAAGGGTATGTAGGTGATCAGGAGGGCCGTCCAGAAATGGCTGGAGGACACCAGGTCCGCCCCCAGGAACCCTGCCAGAAGGAAAAAACCGCCGCAGACCAGAAAAACGCTCCGGGTATAGGATCGCCCCCGGAAACGGTAGGCCAGGGCGCCAAAGAGAAGGACCGGCAAAAGGTAGAGGGGGAGGGAAAAGGGAAGGGTAACCTCGGGCAGGTAGGCCCGGACACATTCCAGGATAAAGATGCAGCTGAAGGGAACGGTCACAAAAAAGAAAACCTCTTCCGCCGGGAG
>PWVN01000095.1 GCA_003561835.1 Syntrophomonadaceae bacterium | reverse complement strand
GGTCCAGGGTTTCCAGGAGCCGGTCCTCCTTGAGTTTCCTGCCCGTCCGGCCCTCCAGGAACTCCACCAGGGCATGGAGCTGCCGCTCCACGTAGTCCACAGCCCCGTCCTCGTCGCCTCTGCTGCTGCAGAAGGGGGTGTCCAGGAAAAAGAGGGGGACCTGCAGTTCCCGGGAGAGGGTCTGGTACCATTTGAGAACGGTGCCGCAGATGTTGTTGCAGGCCAGGAGCAGGTCGGGCCGGGGCAGGCCCTTCAGGGGCGCCCGGGAGGGGTTGAACAGGGAGCCCAGGTGGTTGCGGCCGTATGCGCACAGCTCCCGGGAATAGCCCCGGTCTTCCGCCTCCTGACAGAGGTGGCCCGAGACCCGGCGGGCGGCGCACAGGGCGCCGTAGTTTTCCGGGTAAAAGGGGCTGATCCCCATGGCCCGCAGGATCTCCACGGGGAAACCGCTGGTCACCCAGGCCGAGGGTCCCAGCCGGTGCAGGACCCGGGATTTTAAATAGTCCTTCTGCATCATCTTCTGCATGAGGGCGTTGGACTTGAGCTTGCGGTATTTTTTCACCTCAGGCATCCCCCTTCAACCGTTCGATGAAAGCCTGGAGGCGGTTGCCGATCTGCTCCGTAAGGCCCATATGGTCCATCTGGATGCTGATATAGGGGATGCCCGCCGACTTCAGGCTGTTCTGCAGGACCACCAGGTCCCAGCTGTGGGGATCGCAAAATATGTCGTGGAGGAAAACGACCCCCGCCGCCCCCAGACCGCCGGCCTCCCGGGTCAGGTGGCCCTCGTTGTCATCCAGGGTGGGGTGCTTGGCCGCACAGGGAAGCCGCTGCAGGTAGCGGTCCGCCAGGGCTTCCAGGGGCCCTTCGCCTGCTACAGGTTTGACGATGGGCCGGCTGAAGTAGCGGGTGCCGCTGCACAGGTTGTCCCCCACCACCCGCCCGCCCCTCTCCTCGATGAAGGAGGCCAGGGAAAGGTCATAGAGCATACCGCCGTGGAGGTAGAGGCCGGGGGCCTCTTTCCCGGCGGGCTGAAAGGCATGGGGGGCCGCCTCCTCCAGGTGGGCCCGGCTGCCCTTGATGAGCTCCAGGGCCTCCTCCCCCGGCAGGAGCATGGCTGCCTCCACCAGGCGGAAAAACTCCCCGGCCGGCATATCCCCCCTTCTCCTGTTTAACTGGTCCAGCTGCTGGCGGAGCTTGTTGTAGGTCTTGATGCTCTTGGTAAGGCGGGACTGGGTAATCTTCACCCCCGCCGCCGCCTCCACCTGGCGGAGGAGGGCTTCCAGCTGCCGCAGGAGAAACTCCTTTGCCCCCGCCGCCTCCCGGTTCACGGGGCCGATGAAGTTGAAGACGGCCTTTTCCGGCAGGCTGCAGCGGAAAACGTCGGCCAGGCACTGCATGGTGTCGCAGGTGTGGGCGAAGGCATAGGCGCTGAAAGCTTCCCCCGTCTTGGAGAGGGCCAGTTCCAGGCAGGAACGGGCCAGGGAACAGCTGTTGACGGGAAAATGGGCGTCCGCCCTTCCCAGGGGCCGGGGCCGGGGAAAGAGGCGCACCGGGGTATAGCCGGCGGCATGGAATATTTCCTCGGGCACGTAGGAGCAGAAGTACCCCAGGTACTTTCTGCCCCCATCCGCCAGGATTTCCTCGTAGGGAATCTCCCGATAGGGTTTCAAGGTCGGTATCCCTCCTGTCCAACTCTGATCCACAGGCGCAGGACCTGGGCAGCCGCCTCCTCCACCAGGCCTGCCGTTCTTTCCATGGCTTCCTGCAAGGACATGGGGCCGCTGACGATGGAGAAGCAGGCCGTGAGCCCCTCCCGGTAGAGGGCCTCCGTCTCCCTGCCCCCCTCCACGCTCCCCGCCAGGGCCACCACGGGCAGGCCCTTTTTACTGGCCTGCCGCGCCACCCCCAGGGGGACCTTACCGAAGGCGGACTGGGCATCCAGCTTCCCTTCTCCCGTCAGGACCAGGTCGCAGCCTTCCAGGTGGCGGGCAAAACCCACGGCGTCCATGACCAGCTCGATCCCCGGCGTCAGTTCCCCCCCCAGGAAGGCCATGAGGCCCGCCCCCAGGCCCCCGGCGGCGCCGGCTCCGAGCCGGCCCTCCACCTCGATGCCCAGGGTCTGCCGGATGAGGCTGCCGTAATGCTTGAGGGCTCCGTCCAGTTCCCCGGCCATCGCCGCCGTGGCCCCCTTCTGGGGGCCATAGATATGGGAAGCGCCCCGGGGCCCCGTCAAGGGGTTATCCACGTCACAGGCCACCAGCACTTCGGCGTCCTTAAGGCGGGGGTCCAGCCCCCCGGTATCGATTTTGGCGAGGCGGGACAGGGCTCCGCCCCCGCAGGGAAGTTCCCGGCCCCGGGCATCGGTGAAGCTCGCCCCCAGGGCCCGGGCCATCCCGGCCCCGCCGTCGTTGGTGGCGCTCCCGCCGATGCCGATGAGGAGCCTACGGCAGCCGGCATCCAGGGCCGCCCGGATGAGCTCCCCCGTGCCGTAGGTGGTGGTAACCCTGGGGTTTTTCTGCCCCTCGGGCACCAGGGGCAAGCCCGATGCGGCCGCCATCTCGATGACCGCCGTCCGGGAGTCCCCCATGATTCCGAAGAAGGCTTCCACCGGCGCCCCCAAAGGCCCGGTTACCTTCCTTTTCAGGATTGTGCCCCCGGTGGCCCCCACCAGGGAGTCCACCAGGCCCTCCCCCCCGTCGGACAGGGGCACCCGGGTTACCCGGGCGGAAGGCAGGACCCGCAAAACCCCCTTTTCCATGGCCCTGGCCACCCGGGAGGCGGAAAGGCTCCCTTTGAATGAGTCGGGCGCTGCGAGAATATGCAAGCCGTCAAACCCCTTCCCCGGGAAATGGATACGTTCCGGGTAATATTGTTAGAAAATACTGTAGACTTCTCTTTACCCCCCGGAAAACCCTTTTTTGCGGCGGGTAAATTATAGGTGCCCAGCAACAGGTGCGCCAAAATATTGTATAATAGGGGTAAGGGCTTTAACGAGGAGGGTCGCCATGACGACGGGGAAAGGACGGGTTGCCCGGGCCCTGGCCGGCTTCAGACCGGACCGGGTCCCCCGGGGGGAACTGCTGATCGAAGAGGGGTTCATCCAGGCGTACACGGGGAAGAGCCCCGTCACCCCGGAGGAGGAACTGAACTTCTACCTGGAGGCGGGCCTGGACCTGGCCTGCTTTACCCGGGAAGAACCCCTGGCCTGTTTTGCCCGGGAAGGCTCCCTCTTCCTCTTCGGCCTGGTCAACGGGGGCTTCGGCGGCCTGGTGGAGGACCTGGGGTTTACCCAAGCCATGCTTAAAGTCGCCGCCCGGCCCCGGGAAGCCCGGGAACGGGTGGCAGAACACTGCCGCCTGAACGCGGAGCGGGGCAAAACCCTGGTTGCGGCAGGGGCCGGGGCCCTCATCATCGGGGATGACATCGCCTACAACCGGGGCACCTACACATCGCCGAAAACCCTGAGAGAGGTGCTTTTCCCCGCCTTGAGCCGGCAGGTGGCGGCCCTCAAGGAGGAGGGGGTGCCGGTCCTCTTCCATTCCGACGGCAACTACCTGGCCGTCCTGGAGGACCTGGCCGCCTGCGGCTTTTCCGGCTTCCAGTGCCTGGAGGAAGGGGCGGGCATGGGGATTTCCGCCGTCCGGGAGAAGGTGCCCGGCTCCCTCTGCCTCATGGGGGGGCTGGACCTCAAGTACTTGAGCCCCGGCTATTCCCCCGCGGACCTGGAGGAAAAAATCGCCTCCCTGCTTAAGGAGGGGAAGGCGGGCGGGAGCTATATCTTCGGGACCAACGGGGGCCTGGCGGCGGGCCTGGACCCCGGCGCTGCAGCCCTCATGTTCCGCGTGAGCCGGTCCCTGGCCGCCTATTGAGCCCCAGCTGTTCTTAGAGGAGGGTCGTTGATATGGAAATTTTTGAGGACTTGCTAAAAGGCTGCGGGATTCCCAAAGTGATAAAAATCCGGCAGAACTTCCCCCGCCCTGGGCTGCAGGATATCCAGGGAGCTGTGAAGCATGAACTACAGCAGAGGGGAGTTTTGGAGAGGGTTAAGAGAGGGGCCCGGGTAGCTGTAACCGTCGGGAGCCGGGGAATTGCCAATATCAGCCTGATCACCCGGGAAATCGTCGCAAACCTGCTGGAGGCAGGGGCCCACCCCTTCATCATCCCCGCCATGGGGAGCCACGGAGGGGCTACAGCAGCCGGCCAGGTGGAGGTGCTCCGCAGCCTGGGGATTACCGGGGAAACCATGGGGGTGCCGGTAAAAGCCACCATGGACGTAATTCGGGTGGGAATAACGGAGAAAAACCTGCCGGTATGGGTGGATAAAATCGCAGCGACAGAAGCCAATGCCGTGGTGGTGATTAACCGGATCAAACCCCATACCACCTTTCGGGGACCCTACGAGAGCGGTCTGGCCAAGATGATCGCCATTGGTTTGGGGAAACAAATCGGTGCCGAATTGTGCCATGCTGCGGGGCCTGCCAATATGTCCCTGCGTATTGAAGAACTGGCCCGGCATATGTTAACGAAGGTCAACATCCTCTTCGGTGTGGGGGTTATTGAGAACGCCTACGACGAAACCTGTACCATTACAGCCCTGCCTGCGGAGGAGATCATGGATAGAGAGCCGGCTTTGCTTGCTGAGGCCAGGTTGAAGATGCCCCGGATTCTCATCGATCAGTACGATGTTCTGGTTGTCGACGAAATGGGGAAGAACATCAGCGGCACGGGCATGGATCCCAATATTATCGGCCGGTACACGACGGATACCTTGAAAAATGAGGATTGGTCCCAGAGGATCGTTGTTCTGGATCTCACTCGGGAAACCCAGGGAAACGCCAACGGGATCGGGCTGGCGGATATCTGCACCCGGAGAACCTTTGAAAAGATGGATTTCTGCAAAACCTACCCCAACTCCCTAACAACCCGGATTGTTGATTCCGTACGGATCCCCATGGTCATGGAAAACGATGAGCAGGCCGTACAGGCAGCCATCAAGACCTGCTTTGATGTGGAACCGGGGAGAATCAGGCTCATCAGGATAAAAAACACCCTGCAGCTGGAAGAGATCTATATCTCCGAGTCCCTGATTCCTGAAGCCCGGAAGAATCCCCTGATCGATATCCTGGAGGAGCTGCCAAAAACCATGGACCTGGACAAAATAAATTGAGACATACAAAAATACGGGAAAGGGGGTGGCAGGATGATCTACGGGATATCCCACGTTGGAGTTGCCGTTCAAGATATCGAAGCTGCACTTAAATATTTTTCCAGGATACTGAAGATTCCGATGCCGGAAATTCACAGTGCGCCGGAGAAAAAAATGCGGTTTGCGGTAATCGATGTGGGTGGTGTGGGAATTGAACTGCTGGAGGACAAGAGTTCCGATGGCAGGGTGGCCAACTTTGTCAAAGAAAAGGGAGAAGGTATCGAGCACATTTGCTTCCTCACAGACAGTATCGAGAAGGACATGGACGAGCTGAAAGAACGCAATTTTGATTTTTACAGCCGCGGGCCCGTAACCGGGTTAAGGGGCAAAAAAATCGGTTTTTCCAAAAATGAAGCCCTTGCCTTTGAATTGTCTGAACCCTAGAGACTGGCCGGAATAGATACTCACAGTCCAGATGTGCCTTGTTGGAACAAACTATGTTTGGAGGTCTTCTTATGAATCTCGCCTTTATCGGTCTGGGAAATATGGGTTTGCCGATGGCCAGGAACCTGGTTTCCGCCGGCTACCGGGTGTACGGGCGCAATCGCAGCAAAGCCCCGGAGGAGGAATTTATTCGGGCAGGGGGAATCGGGGGGTTGTCCCTGGAGGAACTGGCCCAAAAAGCGGATGTCATCATGACCTGCCTGCCTTTGCCCCAGGATGTGGAAGAGGTCTTCCTGGGGGAAAGGGGGATTGTGGGCAGCGGCCGCTCCAGGCAGATACTCATAGATTTCAGCACCGTGTCCCCTGATTTGAACCGCAAGGTTTCTGCAGAAGCGGAAAAGAAAGGAATGGATTTCCTGGATGCCCCGGTCAGCGGCGGTAATTTCGGAGCCGTATCGGGAACCTTGAGCATTATGGTGGGGGGCAGTAAAGAAGCCTTTGATCAGGTTCGGCCCATCCTGGAAGTTTTGGGAGAGAATATCTACCACACCGGAGATGTGGGGAGTGGCACGGCGGTGAAGCTCATCAACCAGTATATGGTCAGTGTTCACACCCAGGCCGCCAGCGAGGCCCTGGTCCTGGCGGATGCCCTGGGGATGGACAGAGAATCCCTCTTTACCATCCTGGATGCAAGCTATGCCCAGAGCAGGATTTTTGCAAGGCATTACCAAAGCTTTATCGCCAAAAATGACTTTGAGCCGGGTTTTGCCCTGAAACTGCTGCATAAGGATGTGGGGTTGGTCCAGCAGATGGCGGCCGCCGAGAAGGTGAAAATGCCCTTTGGGGATTATGTTCTGGATATGCTGGAACAGGCCAAAGCTTCGGAACACGGGGGGAAAGACATGTCCGCCATGTACCTTTTTGTCAAAGACCTGCAAAAGTAGCGAGCTACCTTCTGACCAGTTTTTGCAGGCGTTCTTTACCCGCCGCCGACAGGCCGAGGCTTTCCAGTTCCGTTTCCAGCAGTTCCTGGTTCCCGTACCCCCCCACGTAGCCGTTTAAGCGGGCTGCAGCCGTGGAGTCCACAAAACCCTGGAAATCCGGGTACCGGGTCAGGATTTCTCCCGCCAGCTCTCGCCGGTTCTGCAGGTAATATTTTTGATGGTAGTCTTCCGCCAGGTAAAAACCGGTATAGGGTTGAATTTCCGTGTAAACCTTTGCCTGGAGCTTTTTCTCCAACATATCCCGGCTTTCCCTGGCTGCCGTAGCCTGTTCCGGGTTGTGGGGGAAGATCACCGCTTTGTACTGGGTGGAAAAGAAAGGACTGGTGGAACTGTGGGATTCCCAAAAAATCACCAGCAGTTCTTCATAGGTGATCACTTCCGGGTCAAAATCCACCTGAAGGGTTTCCGTATGGTCCCCCAATCGCCGGTAGGTGGGGTTTTCCAGTTTGCCTCCGGCATACCCCACCCGTGTTCTGAAAACCCCATGTAACAGCCCAAACTGGGCATCAGGACCCCAGAATCACCCCAGGCCAAGGGTAGCCGTCTCCAGGTTATCGGGAACTTCCAGGTCTATGGGGGGTCTGCCCTCGGGCACATCTTTAGAAACCATCGTATTTCCCTCCTCTGCAGTAGTATTGTCATCCATTTGGCTGATATCACAAGGCACGGGTTCTTGACTTTGGCAGGAGGTAAGGGGGAGGAGCAGCATCGCCAGGGTACAAAGGCCAAAACCTGCCAGGATAATGTTTTTTAAGCTTCCCATAAGCTCACTTCCTTTCATGGTGTAAAAGGGGCTCTTCCTGCTGTGAGCGAGTTCCAGTAGAAAATTATTATTATTAAAGATATTCTCTTTACACATTGGAATTTCCTCTATCAGAGGAAATTCTTTGTCTTATCTAGAATAGATGTTAAAGTAAGGTCAAATAAAAAGTGTGTATCGATGACAGGGCGATGGAGCCCCGGAAGAACAGGAGGGGGAAGGGGCTGCAGAAGATTTGCGGAGGAAATCAAAGAACTGGAGGGGAATATGTTAGAATTACTGGAGGAACTGGAACCGGGAGCAAAAAAGGTGTTCCAGCAGAAGGTGCACATGAACGAACTCACCGCCCTCAGTATCAATGGAACCCGGGGGCGGGCCGTCATCCTGACCAATCACTACCTGTACGTCGTCACAAAGGGCCTCTTTAAAAGCACCTGCCGGAGGATCAGCCCCGGAGAACTTACGAAGGTGGAGGTTTCGGAAAGCACCCTGGCCGTTACGGCCGCCGGCTCCGGAAGCCCTGTAAAATTAAGCTTTCCCAAAGAAAAACCCCGCCTGCTGCCCTCCATCGCGGCGCGCATCAAAAAATGGCAGCAGGAAAAGTAGCCGGGACAGGGGCCTTCTCCCATTCCATTCCGCCCATTTTGGGACAAGGTCCCTGTCCCCCTGTCCCGCTTCCCCCTCATTCTTCCGCCCAATTCAACGAGCGGCTTACCGCCTTTTTCCAGCCGGCATAG
>PWVN01000279.1 GCA_003561835.1 Syntrophomonadaceae bacterium | reverse complement strand
GGCCTTAAGACCTTCCATGCCGGGCTGACGGCGGAAAAATGGGAGGGGTGGCTCTCCCGGTTTACCGGGGGGGAGGGAACCATCCTGCTGCCCCGCTTTACCCTTAAATACGAGAAATCCCTGAAGGAACCTTTGCAGGCTCTGGGCATGGGTCCGGCCTTTGCCCCCGGCGAAGCAGATTTTACCGGGATGGTCCCCGGGGGTTCCCGGGATGACCTCTATATCAGCGATGTCAAGCACAAGTCCTTTATCCAGGTGGACGAGGCGGGGACGGAGGCCGCCGCCGTCACCTCCGTGGAGGTCCAGCTGACCAGCATGCCCCTTTACGACTTCCAGATGGAGGTGAACCGGCCCTTTTTCTACGCCATCCACGACGGGGAGACGGGGGCTGTCCTCTTTATGGGGTCCGTGCAGGAGCTGAATTGAGAAAACTGCGGTAGAGAGGAAGGCCTCCCGGGCAGGAAGGGGGCCTTTTTTTGTTCCCATCCACCGGCTGAGGCCCCTCCCGAGACGATCTCACCGGGAGCCGGTCACTCTGGCCGGGTCCGGTCACCCCGGTTCTGAAGGGCCCGGGGCAGGGAATAAGAATAAGAGGAACCCTTCTCAAGCAGGATTATTTGCAGTCAAGTCGAAAGAATAAGGGGAAGGAGGGCAGCCGATGAGAAAACTTCAGGAGATTACCCGGGAAGTCCTCTTCGCGGTCCTGCCCATCACGGTGCTGGTCATCCTGCTGCAGTTTGCCGTCATGAGGCTGCCCCTGCAGGTTTTCCTGCAGTTCCTCGTTGGCGTGGTCATGGTCAGTTCCGGGCTCATTCTCTTCCTTTTGGGAGTCCACATAGGCCTTCTGCCCGTGGGGGAGATGATCGGCTCGGTGCTCCCCAGGACGGGGAAGGCCTGGCTGGTGGTTTTTTTCGGCCTTCTCCTGGGCTTTGTCATCACCGTGGCGGAGCCGGATGTCCGGGTGCTGGCCCTTCAGGTGGATATGGTTTCCGGCGGTTTGATATCGCGAAACATTTTGATCTATGCCGTCGCCCTGGGGGTGGCCATCTCCGTGGGCCTGGCCATGATGCGCATCATCCTGAATATCTCCATCAACTACATGTTGATCGCCGGCTACACCCTGGTCTTTATCCTGGCCGGCTTTACCCCGGCCGAGTTCGTGCCCGTTTCCTTCGATGCCGGCGGCGTCACCACCGGCCCCATGACGGTACCCTTCATCCTGGCCCTGGGGGTGGGGGTCAGTTCCGTGCTGGCGGGCAAGACCTCATCCAGTGACGGCTTCGGGCTGGTGGCCCTGGCATCCATCGGCCCCATCATCGCGGTGCTCCTCCTGGGGGTGATCTATTTTTGAGAGATCTGCAGATCTTCAGCGGCTTCGGCCACATACTGGTGGAAGTGATGTTGGCCCTGATTCCCCTGCTCCTTCTCTTCGGCGTCTTCCAGGTATTCCTCTTGAAGCTGCCAAAGGAGAAACTGGTGAACATCTTCAAGGGACTGGTCCTCACCTTTCTGGGGCTCTCCCTCTTCCTTCAGGGGGTCAAGGTGGGCTTTTTCCCGGTGGGGGAAGCTATGGGTATCGCCCTGGGAAGCAAAGGGCACAATTGGATCCTGGTGCCCATCGGTTTTGTCCTGGGGTTTGTGGCCACTTTTGCCGAGCCGGCCGTCCGGATCCTGAATTATCAGGTGGAGAAGGTATCCAGCGGCTATATCCCCCAGCAGCTCATGCTGTACACCCTTTCCCTGGGGGTGGGGCTGGCGGTGGCCGTCTCCATGATCCGGATTCTCCTGGGCATACCCCTGTGGTACTTTATCATCCCCGGGTATGTAGCGGCCATGGTCTTGCTGCGGTTTTCCAGCAGCACCTTTGTCTCCATCGCTTTTGACTCCGGGGGGGTGGCCACAGGGCCCATGACCGTCACCTTTGTCATGGCCATGGCCATCGGGGCGGCCGCTTCCATCGAGGGCCGGGACCCGCTGCTCATCGGCTTCGGCATGATTTCCCTGGTGGCCCTGGCCCCCATCCTGGCAGTCCTGGTTCTGGGGTTACTCTACGGCAGGAAGGAGCGGGAAAATGAGCGTAGGCTTGGGGCTTGACCATAAGCTCATCGTCACCGTTGTGAACAAGGGAAGGGCCAAAAAGGTGGTGGCAGCTTCCCGGAAAGCGGGAGCCGAGGGAGGCACCATCATCCTGGGCCGGGGAACGGGGATCCATGAGGCCCAAAAGCTCTTCGGCATCTGCATCGACCCGGAGAAAGAGATCGTCTTTACCCTCATAGAGAGCAAGAAAGCCGAGGAGGTGCTGTCGGCCATCGTGGATGCGGGGCAGCTCTGCACCCCCGGGTACGGCATCGCCTTCGTGATGGGTACGAAACAAATCGCAGGTATCGCCCACCTGTTGAAGAGCAATCTGTAAGGGGGTTTGCGGCGTGATAAACGGTGTGCATTATGATTTGATCGTCACCATTGTGAATAAAGCCCATTCGGAGATCGTGGTGGAAGCCTCCAAGAAAGCCGGAGCGGAAGGAGGCACCATCATCTTCGGCCGGGGAACGGGGATCCGGGAGCAGGCCAAACTCTTCGGCATCACCATCGAACCGGAGAAAGAACTGGTCTTGACCCTGATCCGAAGGGACTTGACAGAAAAGGTCCTTAAGACTATAGTGGTGGAGGCAGACCTGAACAGCCCCGGCAAGGGCATCGCCTTTGTCCTGGGGGTGGAAAGGGTCGTCGGGATCAATCACTAGGTTCGGCAGGGGGGGCGTCTATCCCCCCTATTCGGGGTGGAGGGCTGTTTATGCGTATAATCATTATCGGCGGGGGCCAGGTGGGGACAGAGCTTTCCTCCCGGCTCTCCCGGGACCACGACGTGGTCATCATTGAAAAGAACAAGGCCCTGGCCACCCGGCTGGAGAATGAGCTGGATGTCATGGTCCTGGAAGGCAACGGCGCCAGCAGCAGCATCCTGGAACAGGCGGGGATCAAAGAGGCGGGCCTGCTGATTGCGGTGACGGAAACGGACGAGGTCAACATCATCGCCTGCATGCTGGCCAAGCAGTACGGGGTTTCCAAAACGGTGGCCCGCATCCGCAACCCGGAGTACGACCGCGACGGCAGCGTGCTGACCAACGAGCAGCTGGGCATCGACTACGTCATCAACCCGGAGGCGGAAACGGCCCGGGAGATCAAGAAGATCATCGACTTTCCCGGCATCAATGAGATTGAATACTATGCCGGCGGCACCATCAAAATGATCGGCCTGACGGTGGAAGAGGGCAACCCCATGGCCGGCATACCCCTTAAAGACCTTCAGCTGCCCCGGCAGATGATCATCGCCTCCATTATCCGCAAGGACGGGGAGGTTCTGGTCCCCGGGGGAAACGATTCCTTCCAGCCGGGGGATGAGGTGTACATCCTGGCGGTGAAGGGGAGCGTCAACGTCCATACCATCCTGGAGCGGAAGGAACGGGTAAACCGCAATATCGTCATCGCCGGCGGGGGGAAGGTGGGCCTGAAGCTGGCGGAACTGCTGGAGGAGAGCCTGCCCCTGCGGGTAAAGGTCAAACTCATCGAGAAAGACCCGGAGCGCAGCCAGCTGATCGCGGCCAACCTGGGCCGTACCATCGTCCTGAACGGGGATGTCTCCAACTACAACTTCCTGAAGGCCTCGGATATCGACCAGGCCGATGTTTTTGTGGCCGTCACGGGGGATGACGAGATCAACCTTCTCTCCACCCTGCTGGCCAAAAAGCTGGGGGCCGGGCATACCATATCAGAGGTCGTGCGTCCCGATTACAACATTATCTTAAAGACCATCGGCATTGACCGGGTGGTAAGCCCCCGGGTGTTGACGGCAGCCCGGATCATGCGCCTGATCCTCAAGGGCCAGGTCCTCAGTTTGACCATCCTCAAGGAAGAGAAGGCGGAGATCCTGGAGTTGATCCTGCCGGAAGATGCCCCGGTATGCGGCCGGGAACTCATGCACTGCAACCTGCCCAAGGGCATCCTGGTGGGCGCTGTTTCCCGGCAGGGGAAGACCTTCATCCCCACCGGGAAGGATATCCTGCTGCCCGGCGACCGCATCGTGGTCTTCACCCTGCACCGCCGCATGGCCGATATCGAGAGGCTTTTTGCCGCCCCCACCCGCTCCATCACAAAAATATTTAAATACATTTGAGGTAATGTCCATGCGCTTGAAGAGCATAGCCAGCCTGCTGGGCAGCATGCTTCTGGTGCTGTCCGCCACCATGGTCTTTCCTATAATATGGTCGGTATACTACGGGGACGGGGACCTGCCTTCCCTGGTGGTCTCCATGGCCCTCACCTTCTTTGTGGGGATAATACTCCTGGCCTTTGGTCGGAACCCGGCAGAGATCACCGTCAAGGAGAGCTTCCTCTTCGTGAGCCTGGGCTGGATCCTGGCCGGCGCCTTCGGGGCGCTGCCCTTCTTTTTTTCCGGCGTCCTGCCCTCTTACATCGATGCCTTTTTCGAGGCCATGTCCGGGTTTACCACCACGGGGGCCACCGTCATCGGACAGATCGAGGCCGTGCCCCGGGGGGTCCTCTTCTGGCGGAGCATGACTCACTGGCTGGGGGGGATGGGCATCATCGTCCTCTTTGTGGCCATCCTGCCCCGCTTCGGTTTTGGGGCCACCCACCTGCTGAAGGCCGAAGTTCCCGGCCTGCATCCGGAAAAGATTACCCCCCGGATTGCCGCCACGGCCAAGATCCTCTGGTCCATCTACATGTTCCTGAGCGCAGCCCAGGTGCTCCTGCTGCTGCTGGCGGGCCTGTCCCTCTTTGACTCCCTCACCCATACCTTCGGCACCATCGCCACCGGCGGGTTCTCCACCCGGGACGCCAGCGTGGGGGGGCTGTTTAACTTCAAGGCCGAGTTGGTCATCATCCTCTTCATGATCATCGCCGGCGGCAACTTTTCCCTCTATTACGGGGTCATGAGGGGGAACTTGAAAAGCCTCTTCAAGAACCCGGAGTTCAAATTCTACCTGTCCTTTACGGCTTTCATGGCTGCCCTCATCAGCATCAACTTATATGCTTTTCAGGGCAGCGGCTGGCTTTCCCTCCGGCAGGGGGTTTTCCAGACGGTATCCATCGTTACCACCACCGGGTTTACCACAGCGGATTTTGACGCCTGGCATCCCTTTTCCCGCGTTTTGCTTTTCTTTCTCATGTTTGCCGGGGGCAGCGGCGGTTCCACCGCCGGCTCCATCAAGCAGATCCGGCTGATAATCCTCTTAAAATATATCTACCGGGAGGTCTACAGGACCGTCAACCCGGCGGCGGTGCTGCCCATCAAGATCGGCACCAAAGTGGTTCCCGAACAGCTGGTCTCCAATGCCCTTTCCTTCATCTTCCTGTACCTGGTCATCTTTATCGTCGCCTCCATCATCATGTCCGGGTTTGGCCTGCCTCTGGTCAGCGCCTTTGCAGCCGTGGCCGCCACCCTGGGCAATGTGGGCCCGGGTTTGGAGATGGTGGGGCCCACCATGACATACAGCCCCCTCTCGGGGGCGAGCAAACTCTTGCTGTCCTTTCTGATGATGCTGGGGAGGTTGGAAATCTACACGGTGGTGGTCCTCTTCCTGCCGGATTACGGGTTCAACCTGCCCCTGGGCAAGGCGGGGAAAGCGGCCGTGCAGTACCTGAAGGGGAACCGCCGGGTCTAAAAGAATCTGGACGAAGAAGGGATGGCTGTGGACCATTCTGCAGAAGAGAGGGCCGTAGGAAGGAGCTGCTGTCCTGAAATCGTAAGGCAGAGTTTATGCCAGTATCCTGGTTGGGAGGGATGGCCGTGTATACGGCGGAAAATGAATACGGCAAGTTGAGGAGCGTCCTCCTCTGCCCACCCCTTCACTTCTCCATCGCTGAGCCCATCAACGTTGTGGCAAAGAAATACCACCGGGAGGGGGTGGACGTGGAGCGGGCGGGAAGGCAGCATCAGGGTTTTGTCCAGGCCCTGGGTCAGGAGGGAGTCCGGGTCGTCCTGGCGGAGACGGACTTCCACTCCAGGTACCAGCTGAATACCCGGGATCTGGGGGTTACCACCCGGAAGGGCATCCTCTTCGGCAGGTTTTTCCTGCCCACCCGCTGGGGGGAGCACCGCCTGGCAGAGAGGACCTTTGCCCGGGAGGGGATCCCCCTCTTTCATCAGATTCCGGCGGGGAACTTCGAGGGAGGCGATTTTGTCTATATCGACAGCCGGCGGGCTGCCGTGGGCACGGGGATCCGGACGGACCTGCTGGGTATCAAGTGCCTGGAGGTTGCCCTCCACGACGCCGGCCTGGCCTTCATCCCGGTGGATTTTGCCGAAGACTTCCTGCACCTGGACATGATCTTCAACCCGGTGTCGGACGGGGTGGCCGTGACCTGCCGGGAAGCCCTGCCGAAAAGCTTCCTGGATATGCTGGCGGGGGAGGGCTTTGACATCATCGATATTTCTCCGGATGAGGCCCTGGACCACGGGACCAACTTCCTCTCCATCGGCGGAGGGAAGGTCATCAGCCACACCAAGATCCCCCGCATCAACGATGAACTGGCCGGAAGGGGGTTTAAGGTCATCCCCCTGGAGCTGGACGAACTGCAAAAGAGCGGCGGCGGCCCCCGGTGCATGAGCTTTCCCCTGCAAAGGAGCAGGGATTAGGGGCAGGGCCCGGGGGGCATTTTTGCATGAGGAAGAACAGGGGGGCGAAGGCATGGAACTGCCGACGGAGAAATTGAAAAAGATCACCCGGACGGGCATCCGGAAGATCTTTGACAGGGCCAACGAGTATGAGAGGGAAGGGCGCAGGATCATTCACATGGAGATCGGGCGCCCGGATTTTGATACCCCGGCCGTCGTGAAAGAGGAGGCCATCCGCTCCCTGCGGGGCGGGAATGTCCACTACACATCCAATTACGGCCTGGAGGGTCTTAGAGAGGCCATCGCGGAAAAACTCAGGGAGGACAACGGCCTGGAGGCAGATCCCGGGAGGGAGATCCTGGTGACAGCAGGGGCCGTGGAGGGCCTGGCCCTGGCCATGACGGCCCTCCTGGACGCCGGGGACGAGGTCCTGATCCCCGACCCCGCCTTTACCTCCTACCACAACCAGGCCCTGCACCCGGGCGGGGTGCCGGTGGCAGTCCCGTTGCGGTTTGCCTCGGGTTTTCAACCCCTGCTGGAAGACCTGGAGGAGAGGGTTACGCCGCGGACCCGAATGCTGGTCGTGAACACCCCCCACAACCCCACGGGGGTCGTCTACGACAGGGGCACCCTTAAGATGCTGGCGGCTTTTGCCCGCAGGCACGACCTCCTGGTAGTAAGCGACGAGTGCTACGAGGACCTCATCTACGACCGGGAGAATATCAGCATGGCCACCCTGCCGGGGATGAAGGAGAGGACCATTACCGTCAATTCCACCTCCAAGGCCTTTTCCATGACGGGCTGGCGGGTGGGTTTTGTCACCGCTTCGGCGGAAATCATCGACTACATTCTGCGGATTCACCAGGACCTGGTCATCTGTGCCTGCTCCTTCGCCCAGGAAGGGGCAGCCCTGGCCTACCGGCGTCGGAAAGAACTGATCCCTCCCATGCAGGCATCCTTCCAGCTGCGGAGGGACCTGGTGGTGGAGCACCTGGACGGTATGGAGGGGCTTACGTTTGTGCGGCCCCAGGGGGGTTTTTACGTTTTCCCCGCCATCGGGAAGTTCGGCCTGGGAGACTGGGAGTTCTGCGACTACCTCC
Source organism: Syntrophomonadaceae bacterium (assembly GCA_003561835.1). Classification (GTDB taxonomy): domain Bacteria; phylum Bacillota; class Dethiobacteria; order PWVN01; family PWVN01; genus PWVN01. The sequence goes on along the minus strand of PWVN01000279.1, from coordinate 382 downwards.
TGGAGGAGGCGGGGGTGGCCGTGGTGCCGGGCTCCGCCTTTGGCCCCCACGGCCGGGGCTTCATCCGCATGGCCTATTCCTGCTCCCGCCGGGACCTGGAAGAAGGCCTCGCATCCATGAATCAGGCCCTGCTAAAGTTAACATAACCCCAGTAAGTTTACTTTCGGGGTCAGGCCCAAAAGTAAACTTACTCTACCAGAGGCCCTGGAGGTGGGGGTGGTGGGCCTTGTCCTGCAGGGTTATGGCGTCTTTCCTGCACCCGGCCCGGCATTCACTAGTAAATGTTTTCCGTATGGATAAGTACATGCCTGCTTCTGCTCGTCGTCGAGTGCCGGTATGTTCTTTTCGGGATTGCCGTCTATGCGATCATTGAGGGCTTGCC
>PWVN01000023.1 GCA_003561835.1 Syntrophomonadaceae bacterium | reverse complement strand
CTCCCTATGCGGGGGGACCTCGCTTCCAAGGGGGCGGTTTCTTTATATCAGCCCATAATCCTCCAAAAGCTTTTTCAGGGATGCCTCCTGCTCCGGGTCCAGGGCCGTCAGGGGCAGCCGGTGGCCGCCGGTGTCCCAACCCATCAGCTTCAGGGCCGCCTTGACGGGCAGGGGGTTGGTGGCCATAAAGAGCCCTTGAAAGAGGGGCAGGAGCCTTTGGTGCAGGTCGAAGGCTTCCCGAACCTGCCCGGCGAAGAAGAGGTCCATCATCTGAAGGATTTGGGGCCCGATGATGTGGCTGCAGACGCTGACCACGCCGCCGCCCCCCAGGGCCAGAAGGGCCAGGGTTTGATCATCGTTGCCGCTGTAGAGGGTGAAATCCTGCGTGCCCATCTTGACGCCGGCCGCCTGGTTCAGCTCCCCCCCCGCCTCTTTCAGGGCCACGATGTTGGGGATCCGGGAGAGCTTCAGGATGGTGCCCAGCTCCAGGGTCCCCCCCGTCCTGGAGGGGACATTGTAGAGCATGACGGGGAGGTCCTCCACCGCCGACGCCACCACCTGGAAGTGCTGGTAAAGCCCCTCCTGGGAGGGTTTGTTGTAGTAGGGGACCACCAGCATGATACCGTCCACCCCCGCTCCCGCCGCCTTGATGCTGAGGCGGGCCGAGGACCCGGTACAGTTGCTGCCGGTGCCGGCGATGATTTTGGCCCGGGAGCCCACCCGGTCCTTGACAGCTCTGTAGAGCTTCAGCTTTTCCTCCTCCGTCAGGGTGGGGGACTCCCCCGTGGTCCCCGTCACCACCAGGCCTTCGGACCCCTGCTCCACCAGGAACTCCGCCAGATCCGCCCCTTTATAATAATCCACCCGGCCGTCTTTGCCAAAGGGGGTGACCATGGCGGTTAAAAGCCGGCCAAAGATGCTCTCCATATCTATCTTCCTCCTTTTTATCCTTCCTGCTTTTCCAGAGAAAAGGCCCGGTGCAGGGCCCGGAGGGCCCGCTGTACGTGCTCCTCCCGGATGAGGCAGGAGATATTGATGTGGGAGTCGGCCGTCTGCAGGATGGGGATCCCTTCCCCCTTCAGGGCCGAGACGATCTTCAGCATGATGCCGGGCACCCCCCGCATGCCGGCCCCAATGACCGTCACCTTGGCCAGTTCCTGTGCCACTTCGGTTTTGATCTTCAGTTCCTTGAGGGTCTTCACCGCCACGCCTTTTTTGCACCGGGGCAGGGTGAAGATCTTTTTCCCGGGAAATAAGTTGATCAGGTCGATGCTCACCTGGCTCTCCGCCAGGGCCTTGAACATCTCCTCTTCCAACTCGCTGCAGTCCACATGGGCGGTAATCTGGACCAACCCGTTAACGTGGGTGATGCCGCTGATGAGCCTCCTCCCCCTCTTCTCCCCGGGGAAGGGCTCCCGGTGGTTGGAGACCAGGGTCCCCTGCCGGTTTTCGTAGGTGCTGCGGATGGCGATGGGGACCCCGTACTCCATGGCGATCTCCACGGCCCGGGGATGGATGACCCGGGCCCCTTCCTGGGCCATCTGCAGGATTTCGCTGTAGGAGGCCCTTCCCAGGGAGCGGGCATCGGGGACGATACGGGGGTCCGCCGTCATCAGGCCCGAGACGTCGGTGTAGATTTCCACCAGGGATGCCTGCAGGGCGGCCCCCAGGGCCACGGCGGTGACATCGCTGCCCCCCCGCCCCAGGGTGGTCACCTCCCCCGCCTCGTTGACCCCCTGAAAGCCCGTCACCACCGGTACCCTTTTTCCCTCCAGCAGCTTCAGCAGGTTCTCCTTGCGGATGCTGCGGATCATGGCCTCCTTATGCTCGTCGGTGGTGATGATGCCGGCCATGCCCCCGGTGAGGGGCAGGGCCTCAATGCCCCGGGCTTCCAGGGTCAGGGCCAGGACCGCCGCCGAGATGTTCTCCCCGCAGGCCATGAGAAAGGCCAGGGTTTGGCCGACGGGGTTTTGGCATTCCTCCCGGGCCAGCTTGATGAGGGTGTCCGTGGCGTAGGGGCTCCCCTCCCGGCCCATGGCGGAGACCACCACCAGGGGCCGACTGCCCCTCTCCCGGGCTTCCATGATATGTTCTGCCGCCTTCTCCCGGCCTTCGGCACCGGCCAGGGAAGTACCGCCGAATTTTTGCACGATGATGTCCACTGCCAACTCTCCTCCGCTGCAGATTCTTAAGTCCGGCTGCAAAAGTTACACGATGGTGAATTCTTCCGATTTGGGCCCCAGCAGCAGGGGTTGAAACTGCTTCCCCTGCAGGGCCGCCTCGATGACAGGGATCATCAGGTCCATCTCCGCCACCAGGGAGTTGGGTTTGCTGTAGGGGTTATCCTGGCGGTAGGGGACCATGTACAGGTTTTTGGTAATCAGCAGGGTGCCGATGTTCCTGGCGTTGAGCCCCAGCCCGTCGTTGGTGGAGATCCCCAGGATGACGGGCCGCTGGTTACGCAGCTGGGCCTTGGCCGCCATCAGGACGGCGGTGTCGGTGATCCCCGAGGCCAGCTTCGCCAGGGTGTTGCCGCTGCAGGGGGCCACCACCAGGACATCGAAGAGCTTCTTGGGCCCCACGGGCTCCGCCCCGGAGATGGAGTTGATGAGCCGGTTGCCGGTAATCTGAACCAACCTCTGCTTCCAGGCGCTGGATTCTCCGAAGCGGGTGTCCGTGTGGTCCACCGAGGGGGAGATGATGGCGGAGACCAGGCCCCCTTCCGCGATGATTTTCTCAATCTGGGGCAAAACCTTATCCAGGGTGCAGTGGGAACCCGTCAGGGCCACCCCAACGTTAATTCCTTTAAGCCTCATGATTATCGCCTCCTTCTTCGAGATTTTTTCCCTCCAGGTGCCGGAGGATCAGGGGAAGGTAGATGCGGGCCAAAATCCGGCCGGCGCTGACGGGGGCCGCCTTCCCCGGGATCCCCAGGGCATGGAGGGTCTTAAAGGGTTTCCCCCGGGCGGCCTTGAAGTCCACCCCGCCCGGTTTGGAGGCGATATCGATGAGGACGGCCCCGGGTTTCACCGCCTCCAGGGCTTCATCGTTAAAAAGCAGGGCCGGTACGGTATTGAAGATGAAGTCAAATTCCCCCGCCTTCCCGGCCAGTCCCGCCAGGGGTACCCCCCGGCAGCCGAAGAGGAAAGCTTCCGCCCGGGCGGACTCCCGGCGGGCCGCCACCGTCACCCGGGAACCCAGGGCCTTCAGGCGAAGCACCAGGGCTTTGGCGCAGCGGCCAAACCCCGTCACCAGGGAGGTGTTGTCGTAAAGGGTGACATCGCTCTCCCGCAGGGCCAGTTCCAGGGCCCCCTCGGCGGTGGGGACGGCATTCGCGCAGACCAGCTCCTCCCGCTTTGCCGTCTCCAGCACAAAAACCCCCTTCTCCCGCAGGGTTTCCGCCGCGGCCCGGGGCAGGGACCCGGCCAGCAGGAGGGTTGTGGGCCTTAAGGAAGCCAAAAAAGCCTCATCCAGCCGCAAACCGGGGGAGGCATAGGGGGCCTTCAGGGACCCGGAGGCGTCGATACCCGAAAGGGGTGCGATGAGGGCCCGGCTTTGAGCCGGGGCCTCCGCCGCCTTCACCCGGTTGAGCCCAGCGGCCCGGGGGGCCTTCTCAAAGCCGGCATAGCGCACGTCAAAACCTTCATTTTCAAGGGCCTCACCCAGAATGAGCTCCCGTTTGTCCCCTCCCAGAAAGGTAATTATGTATCCCCTTTTCTTCACTCCGGCATCCTCCCCCGGGGGTAAGCCCTTTTCCCTGTGTTACTTCTAATATATGAGGTTTGCAAAAATGTGTTCGAGGGGGGCAACAAAAAAAGCGCGCCGGGGGCGCGCTTTCTGCTCACTTATCCTTCTAGTGGGTCTTTACTCTAGTGGGTCTCCACTTCCTCGGCTCCGTTCTCTTTAAGGATCTCCACGGCACTTTCCGCATCTTCCCCCCGGGAGCGGACCGTTACCAGGATCTTTCCTTCCCGGACCCGGTCCTCGTAGTGCTGGCCCCGTTCCTCGGGGATGCCGTAGTCGATCAATCCGCCGGCCACGCCGCCGGTGACCACGCCCGTCAGGGCCCCGGCCAGGGGTCCGGCTGCGATGATGGGGCCGATTCCCGGGATCAGCAGGGCTCCGGCTCCCGCCAGCAGGCCTGCCAGGCCGCCCAGGGCCCCCCCGGTGGTGGTGCCGTCGGCCAGGTTCTGGTCTTCGTAGCTCGGCTCCTCCCCGCCGCCGCGGCGGGCGCCTTCATCTTTGGCAATGAGGGAGATTTCGTCGTCTCCAATTCCCTGCTCCTTCATATCCCGGACTGCCTGCTCCGCCGAACGGTGCTCCCTGAATACAGCAACAACTGTTTCTGCCATGTTATACCTCCTAACATTCTAGAGTCTGTAGTTAGTATAGCCATGGCCTGCTGGGATATTCATGCCCGGCAGTATTTGCCGCGCAGGCGGAAATCCACAAAGAGGATGTCATCGCCGATTTTTGTCACGGATCCCCAGGGGATCTGCAGCTCATCCCGGCTCCGGGGGCGGAAAATTTTAAATGGGGGGTGCAAAAGGAGGGTCTTGATCTTCCCCTCCTGGTCGATGACCAAGTCCGTGTCGGCCATCACGCCCAGCCGGGCCCCGTCGTGGACGTTGATGATCTCCCTGTCCCCGATGTCGCTTAAGAGCATGGCATCACCACTTTTTCAGGGGTTTCACGCTGGTGAAAAAGGGCTGGATGCTGGCGATCAGCAGGGCTGCCAGGGCCATGATCAGGAAAATGATGAGAATCTGGTAGTTCATGGGCACACCTCTTCTGCGGGGTTCTTAATTCATGTGTATGCAGAAGGGTGGGGTTTTGATGCTTCATTTTCCCGTATGGCCAAAGCCGCCCCCACCCCGGGGGGTTTCGGGGAGCCCGTCGGATTCCACCAGCCGGATCCGGGGGCTGCGGGCGATGAGGAGCTGGGCGATCCGGTCGCCCCGCTGGACCTGGTAGGCTTCCCGGCCCAGGTTGATCAAAAGGACCTTGACCTCCCCCCGGTAGTCGGCATCGATGGTCCCGGGGGAGTTGAGGACCGTCAGGCCGTGGCGCAGGGCCAGGCCGCTCCGGGGCCGGACCTGGCCTTCATATCCCGCAGGGATGGCCAGGGCGATGCCCGTGGGCAGCAGTTTGAACTCGCCGGGCTCAAGAGTGAGGGGCCTGTCCACCGCCGCCGCCAGGTCGAAACCGGCGGAATTTCCCGTCATCCGGACGGGCGGGGGCAGTTCCCCCAGATGGGGAAGGCGGATGAACTGTACCTGGACTTCTGGTTCCATGGGGCTTCCTCCTTTTCCGCTTCACGGGTGTGTCATTATTGTAATGCTTATCCGCCAATCTGTCCATGCCCGGATCAGGATGTAGCGGTTGGAGGTGTTGCGGAACTTGAAATCCAGGTGGTGGCTGACGGTGGCGTCCCGGCCCCGGGGCACATACCCTATGGGTTTTGAGTGCAGGTGGCGCTCCACCACCTCCAGGCCCGCATAATCCACGGCGTTGAAGAGGGTGGTGGATACCTGGCAGATGCCGCCCCCCAGGCCCAGGACGATGCTGCCCCCCACGATGATGGGGGCCGGCTTGTAGCCCCGCTCCGCCGTGGTGGGGCCCACGGTGCGGTTGAAGGAGAAGACCTGGCCCGGGGCCACCAGGTAGTAATCCAGGGCCCTGGTGGCCAGGCGGATGTTCTCCGCCCTGCCCCCGCCGCCGCCGATGGAGGTTTCGAAGCTCCCCAGGGGTTGGTCCATGCTCTTAAGCATGGCCGCCGTCAGCTCCGGGTCGATGTGGACCAGCACCAGGGATACCCGGGTGTCCCTTTCCGCCTCCATGACCGCCTCCACGGTGCTTTTCACGTTGACCAGGCGGCCCTGGACTTCGGAGTAAACCTCCCCCGTATTCCTGTCAAAAAAGGCATTCCGGGGGTCCTGCCGCACAGCTTCCGCCTCGCGGCGAACCAGCTCCTCCACTTCCTCCCGCAGGCGGTAGCTCATGTCGCGGCCCTCCAGGGTCACCCCGGGAGCCGCACCGTAGAGGCTCCGGCGAATCCGGCTGCCGGCCCTGGCCCCCTGGAAAACCGCCGTCAGAAGGAGGGCCGCAGCTAACAGGCAGGCCAGCCGCCTCAGAGTCCTCTTCATCTTTGCCACCTCCCCGGCAGGAGGTTGTCGGGGTCGGGGCAGAGGAGCTCGGTCACGGTGACGGGTTCCAGGCCTTTGGCCCTCAGGCGGGGCAGGGCCTCCTTCAGGTAAGCCTTTGAGGTTTCGGTGGGGTGCATCAGGATGATGGCCCCGCCAAAGGCCGGGTCCACGGTGCGCTTAAGCATCCTCTCCAGGCCCGGTTTCAACCAATCGGCGGTGTCCAGGGTCCAGAGGACCATCGTAAGGCCCAACCCCTCTGCCGCCTCCAGGGCCGTCTCATCGTACTCCCCCTTGTGGGGGGTTACATACCGGATGTCCTCCCCCGTGTATTCCTCGAGGACCGCCTTGCTCCTCTTAAGGTCCTCCAGGGCTTCTTTAAGGGGGAGGCCCCGGAGCAGGATGCCGTCATCGTACCCGTGGGAGGCCACCTGGTGACCCCCTTCCAGGATGGCCCGGACGTATTCCGGGTTTTTCTCCGCCCAGCGGCCCACCAGAAAGAAGGTGGCCTTGGCCCCCTCCCCGGCCAGGGCCTCCAGCATGGCCGGCAGGTGTTCCCCGCCCCAGGCCACGTTGATCATCAGGGAAACCTGGCTCTTCCGGGGGCTGCCCCGGAAGACGGGCCTGGCGGGGAAGTCCGCCAGGGTCACCCGGGGAGGTACCCGCTCCAGAAGGGGAGAGACCTCCTCCCCCCGCCCTGCCTGCAGGATGAGGGCCGCCGTCCCTTCCACGTCCAGGCGCAGCCCGTCCATATGAGGGATGACGCCCCGGGGCCAATCCGGATCCTCCCCGGCGTCCACCGGTCCCACGAAGAACTCTTCCGCCCTCGCCCGAACCAACTCCTCCACCTCGGGGGCCAGGAGGCCGGCCACGGGTTGGCCCATGTAGAGGACCCCCGCCTTTGCCCCGTGCAGGCGGCGGGCCAGGGGTTCCCTGCCCTGGGCCAGGAGCAGAACCGCCAGGAGGAGGAGGACCAGGCAGAGGAGGATCCTTCTGCCGGCCACCGCTTTGAAGAGCCGCATATCAGATCCCCCCCCCGTATTCTTGTAAGGCCCTTTCCAGGGAGATGATGCTGTAGCCTTCCTTCCAGAGGGCCTGGATGAGCAGGGGCAGGGCCATGACCGTCTCTTCCGAGGCGGCCCGGAAGACGGCGATGCCGCCGGGATGGGCTTTCTTAAGGAAGTCCTGGATGTAGCGGTCCAGAGAGGCAGCGGTCCAATCCCTGGATTCGATGCTCCACATGACGGGCAGCTGCCCCCGCTCCAGGGCCAAAGACTGGGCCCGCTCGTCGAAGTCCCCGTAGGGGGGGCGGAAGTAGTGGACCTCCGTCCCCGGCACCGCTTCCTCCAGAGCCTCCTGGAAGCCGGCGAATTCCTGCACCACTTCCCCATCCCTCAGCTCCTCCAGGCGGGGATGGGAATAGCTGTGGTTCCCCAGCTCGTGCCGGGCTGCCAGGCGCCGGGCGAAGCCCGGGTTCTCCGAGACCCAGTGCCCCGTGATGAAGAAGGTGGCCCGGATAGCGTGGCGGCCGAGAACATCCAGCAGCTCCTCCAGGTAATCTTCCCCGGTGGACACCTCGAAGGTGAAGACCAGGACCTTCTCCCGGGTGTCAAAGCAGTAGAGGATATCGCCGCTTAAGGCTTGAAAGACATGCTGCAGGATCTGGTCATTGATGAGGCAGGCCAGAATCAGAAAAAGAATGATAAGGACCAGGGCGTAGAGGAGTTTCTTTTTTACCCGCACATGATAAAACACCGTTATCCCCCCTCCTATTCTAAAGAATAGTATGGAAGAAGGCTTTTTATGCACAAAAAAACAGCGATTTATCATCGCTGTTCCCTGATTTGAGAGGCAGGCCTCTAGCGGATGGGCTTGCGGCCGCCCCTGCCGAATTTGCTGTTGTCTTCATCCCGCTTCGGCCGGTCGCCACCGCCGCGGTTGTCATCCCTTGGCTTCGGCCGGTCGCCGCCGTTGCTG
>PWVN01000267.1 GCA_003561835.1 Syntrophomonadaceae bacterium | reverse complement strand
TAAATTCGTATTCATGCAACTCATTCCTTTCTTTTTTGTGATTATGGTATAATTATAAGGGGAGATTTACTTGCGGTGGTCGCCCGGGAAGCGACATTTGGGGGGGGAAATCCGGTGCTTCGCAAAGAACTGCTGTCGGAGTTGGAGGAGTTTGTCAAGAGCCGTATAGATATGACGTATCGGAGCCTGCAGAGCGCCGTTTGCTTTGACAGCAGCATCCACGGCGAATTGGAAGGGTTTGTGGAGAGCAATCGCAAGCTCACCTTCAACCAGGTCCTCTTTGAGTACATCGACGGGAAAAAGGCTGCCGACGCGGACATCTACAAAAGGGCGGGAATCGACCGGAGGCACTTTTCCAAGATCAGGTCCAACCCGGAGTACCGGCCCGGCAAGAATACGGTGGTTGCCCTGGCCCTGGCTCTTAGGCTGGACGTGGAAAACGCCTGCAGGCTTTTGCAGTCCGCAGGGTATTCCCTGACCGATTCGGAAACCTTCGACCTGGTCATCCTGTTCTGCTTGCAGAAGGGCATCTACGAGCTTCACGAGGTCAATTCGGCCCTGGATTACTTCAGCCTGAAACCCCTGGGCGGGGTGTTGGCGTGACCGGGCCGAGAAATTACTCGGAAGGGATGTGACGGCATGGGTTGTTTGCTCTGGGCGATTTTGTTTGTTCTCTGCTGGCCGTTGGCCTTGCTGTTCCTCTTTCTGTACCCCATCCTGTGGCTCCTCCTGCTGCCCTTCAGGCTCCTCGGTTTTACCGTGGCCTTCATCCTGGAGTTTGTCTGGGATGTGGTCACCCTTCCCTTCCGGATCATCAGGAGAATATAGCCGGGCCCCTCGGTAATGGCAAAAATTTTACCCGGCTGACTGCGTTCCAGGAAAAGCCAAAACCACGGGCTCCCGTGGTTTTTTGTTGGGAAAATCGAGATTATCGGATGCCTTTCTATGCCGGGGGGCCGGGGTTACGTGATCCTCCGGCGGAACAGGAGGACAGTCAGCAGGACTTGAGCGGTGATGAAAAGGATCAAGATGAAGACATGGGGCCAAACTTCAGGGAAACCCGCACCAACCAGGTTGACGCTGCGGATGGCCTCTACACCATAGATGTAGGGCATGAAGCGGGCCAGAGACTGCATGGCCGGATGCATGGTTTCCCGGGGCCAGAGAAAGGTCATGAAGCTCATGAAGATCAGGAGGGAGATCATCGCTGCCAGGAGGGACTGGGTTTCCTTTCTGGTTACGGCGGATATGAACAGGCCGAAGATCACGCCGTTGATTGCCACCAGGGCTGCTAAAAGAAAGATGAGGGCGATGTTCCCCAGCACGATATCGAACACCACCCTCAAGGTGAGGATGGTCATGAGGGTAATTACCAGGGATAAAAGACCGTTGGCAGCCATCTTCCCCACTATAATCTCGGACTTTCTGTAGGGGGTGACGAAGACCCTCTCCAGGACATCCATGGACCGGTCCAGGGTAATGGAGAGGGAACTTAGGGCCAGGGGCAGGGCAAGAGCGATCAATACGATGACGGCGGAGGCAAAAAAATCAAAGTACTTCAGGTCTTGGGAGGCATTTGTTTTTGCAGTGACAGAATAGCCCGGAATGTAGCCCGGGGAGGGTTCCGGCAGGCGGGCGATCAGATCCCTGGAGGCTGCGGCGGAGTATTCCTGCAGCAGGAACGAGATTTCCCTCTCGTAATGGGAGATCAGCAAAGGTTCTGTGGCGTCGACCAGCACATGGACCTTTTCTGTGCCGCCGGAGGTTTGGCTGAAATAGATTACGGCCCGCGCCTTCTTGTCTTCCAAAAGCTGCCGGGCTTTGCCCGGAGTTCCGGGCATGACGGTAACGTCAAAGGCTTTGGAGCCGTCGCTTAACCTGTAGCCGCTGATGAAGTCGGTAATGGGCATCCATTCCTCATCCCAGCCAGTGTCATGGAGGATAATGGTCTCCACGGCGGCGGGGCTTTTGTGGGCCACGTAGCCAAAGTTCACACATATGAGGATGGGGGTGAGGATGATGAAATAGAAGGCGAATTTGTTGTTCCAAATGGCCTTCAAGGTCAACCTGGCAATGGTGAGGGTATTGTGGAGGTTCATGATGGGCCTCCTTTCAGGAACTAGTTGATCTCCCTCTTTAAAAGCAGGGTGGATAAAACCAGCTGGAGTAGAATAAACCCGCTGAGCCATGCAAAGGAGGGCAGCACCTGGTAGAGGTCCCACCCCAGCAGGTTGATGTGCCTCATGGCATAAACGCCGTGGAAAAAGGGGGTAAAAAAGGCGATGCTCTGAAACCAGGGATGCATGGTTTCCAGGGGCCACATGAACCCCATCAGGGTGATGAAGAGGAACCAGGAGGTAATCCCCAGAGAAACGGATTCCAGTTCGATCCGGGTAATAGCGGAAATCAACAGGCCGAAGGCTACGCCGTTGATGCCGATGAGGACGGCCGCCAGCATGGCCAGGCCGGGCCTGGCCATGGCGATATCAAAAACCAGCCTGAGGGTCAAGAGGATAATGGCCGAAACTGCCACAGCCACCATACTCCGGGCCAGGGCCTTGCTGATGAGAATCTCTGATCTTTTGAAGGGGATGGCAAAGACCCGCTCAAAGGTGCCTATGGTCCTCTCGGATGTCAGGGCGGTGACGGAGGTCAGGAGGCAGACACCCAGGATGATGAGGACCATGAAGGGGGAGGCCGTGGCATCGAAGAGCTTGGTCTTTTGGCTCTCATTGGTTGTAAGGCTCAGGGCCAGGGGGGTGAGGGCGTTTTCCGGCAGCCCCGGGGCCCTGGGGGGTTCAAGGGTCGAGGGGATGCCTTGGGTCTGCAGGATTCGCAGCAGTTCGCTATGGACAATTTGCTGGATGGTCAGGTCCGTTGCATCCAGGGTGACCCGGACATGGGCCAGGCCGGCAGCATCTTCTTCCAGGATTACGGCGGCCCGGCTCTTCTGGCCGTTGAGCCGTTGAAGGGCTTCCCTGCGGGAGGAGGCTGCAGTCAGGGAGAAATAGGGGGACTCCTGCAGGTCCGTGAGGATATCAGCGGTTTCCCCGTGGGGGAAAAGGCCGGGTTTGGCGTAGGTGTCTACATACACGGCAATATCCATATCCCCGGGGCTGCTGTAGGCTACATAGCCAAAGGCCAGGCAGAGGAGAATGGCCCCGAAGATCAAGATCAGCAGTTCCAGCTTGTCGTTCCAGAGTTTTTTAAGCTCCATGAGGAATAGGATCCGGATATTTTGCAGCCGCAAGGGTACCGCTCCTTTACCTGTCTACTCGCTGCTGAAGGGTTTTCTTTTCCTGGGGGCAGAAATTCTCATCCAGAGGAAAAAAATCAGGCCTGCGGAGGCGAAGCCCAGAAGGCCGCCGGCCAGGGGTGATTGGAGCCCTTCCCCCACCACAGGGCCCCGGGGCAGGACTTCAACAGGAATCCGGAAGGGTTCCGAGAGGGCTTCCTGGCCGTCCCCATCGAAGTATTTTACCTGCGCCTGGATAAGATATTCCTTGGGAATGGCATCACCTGCAATTCTCAGGCCGAAGATGCCCACCGCTGAACCTCCCGGTTCCAGGGTGCCCAGGTAAGCCGTATCATCCGTCATGGAGAGGGGAGAGACGGCGCTGATCTTGACCTGGGCTTTATCCGCCGTCTCCCTGCCTTCATTGGTAAAGGTCAGGGACAGCTGGTCCTTCATCCCCACCCGCAAGACCGTATTGATATCCGATGCCCCGAATTTCAGGGGTTCTTCCAGGACCTCTACAGTGAGCTCCAGGGTTTCCGTTTTTTCCAACCACTCGAAGTCGATCTTTTGTCCAACCCGGACCTCCTCCAGGACCCTGTAGGCCAGCTCCAGCTCAAGGGAGAAGAAGCCCCCCTCTGCGTCGTCTGCGACAGTCAAGGTGAAGGGGATGGGAGAGACGGTTTCCCCGCTTGGAATCGTGCCCAGCAGCAGCCGTTCCGTTTCCACCGTAACGGGGGAATCGCTGCTTTTCAAGACCGCCGTCACCCCCACGGCTGCACCGAAATAATGGCCCAGTCCCAGCTGCAGGGCGGTTGAGTCAATGGACCCGGCGACGATATTGTTTTGTATGGTTAGGTGCAGAGTCCCGGTCTTTCCGGCAGCGAACTTCGAGGGTCCGTATATTTCCGCATCCAGGTCCCTGCCCTCCTGCAGCCCAGCCCTCTGGGGGAGGGAAGAAACCAGGATCACAATCGCTGTCAGAATAATGTATTTCCACCTGCCTTGGGGTAGACGCATTTCAAGACCTCCTCGGTTTTTTTTGGGGAGCAAGCCGGATTTTTTCATAGGCAAGCATAACTTCCTCCAGGTTTGCGGCGGGTTCGTGCTTCCTGATGAGATCCCCGGGGCTGCCAATGTCCAGAATGCTGCCCTTTAACATGAGGGCAACCCTGTCGCAGTACTGTTCCGCTTCCGGGATGTAGTGGGTTGTGATGACGATGGAACTGTGTTTCTTCTGCTCCTTGAGGAGGCCCCAGATCTCATGGCGCAGGGATGTGTCCAGCCCCACGGTTACCTCGTCCAGGAAGAGAACCCTGGGGTTATGGACCAGGGCACAGGCAATGGAGAGCCTCTTCTTCATGCCGCCGGAAAAGGTTTTCACCAGGTCATGGCGTCTGTCAAAGAGGAGGACCTGGTTCAGGAGGTCGTCAACACGCGTTCGCTGTTCGGTACGGTTGAAAAAATAAGGGGTGCTGAAGAGGATGAGGTTGTCCAGGGCGGACAGATCGCCGTAGAGGGCGTCCTGCTGGGGGACATAACCGATCTTTTTGCGGATCTCCGCCTGCTCCTTGAGCAGGTCATAACCCAGGACCTTGCAGGTGCCGCCTTTGCGATGCCCGGGGTCGGGAAGCATGAGGGTGCACAGGATGCGCAAAAGCGTGGTTTTTCCCGAGCCGTTGGGGCCCAGCAAACCGAAGATTTCCCGGGGGAATATTTCCAGAGAAATGTTCCCCAGGGCCGCCGTGGTTTTGAAATGTTTGGACATATTCTCGATTTTCACGGTACTGGCATTGGCCATTTCACCTGTCAGCCCTTCCATAAAAAATCCCCCGACGGGTTACAAGTATCGGGGTGTGGTCTTCCGGTAATCCTCATAAACGCTGCCGAACCTTCTCTCCAGCAGTTTCTCTTCCTCCAGGATGAGGAGGTGCAGGCTGCCCGAGACCAGGGCCAGGAAGGCCAGCATGAGGAGGTGCCCGTTGATGAGGAAGATGCCGCCGAGAAACATGTTGAAGAAGAGGTAGACGGGATTGCGGGTGTATGCGAAAACCCCGCCGGTAACCAATTCCTTAACCTCCTCATCGCCGGTGCCGACCCGCCAGTTGCTGCCCAGGGACCAGTAGGCCGTAATGAGGAGGATGAAGGAGGAAAAGGAGAGCAGAAAACCGAACCGCTGGATTAAGAGGGGCGGGATGAAACCTGCAGCCAGAAATGCTCCGATGTGAGGGGTGAATATATTTCTGAGAATGAGCAGGGCTGTCATCATGACGGCAGCTACCGGCACCGCTTCGATGGCTTTTTCCCGAAGTCTCTTTTCCCTTCTCAACAGCAGGACGGGCTTGATCCCTTTCGTCAAGCTGGCCATATACCTGACCGTCAATACCAGGGCAAATAGGGTGAGGAGGGTCAATTGCATCGAGTCATTATTCATAGCATGATTATACATAAAGTACCAGTATTTTTCAATTCTTATTGTGCTTTAGGCGGCGAAACTTGTGGGGCGCAGCTTCGGAAACGGGCCTTGAACAGGAAATAATCCTGTTTACAGGGAAAATGCTGCAGCAATTGACCATATTTTCTAAAAAAATTTACATTATTTTAGAATTTGACATTTTTACCGAAAGGAATTATAAGGAAATAGTCGAAATAATATATTTTAAGAGGCAGTTTTTGGCGGGATTACTGCAGGACCGGTTTTTAAAGGCGGATGAGCCTGCATATCGTATAGGAGGTGCCCAGATGGCAGAAACCAAGCCCCCTCAAGACGATTTGAAAACCCTCAACAAATTCAGCCAACAGCTCCACATGTACGGCCCTGACCAACTTCGTACCGCATTGAAACTGACCATCGGGATGGCCAAGAAGGCCATGGAACTCTGCTCCACGGCGGAGCTATCCGTGCAGCAGGCGGAACGGCGAAAGGCGAAACGCTTCCCCATGAACATCGAAGCGGCCTACTTTCCCCTCATGGACGGGGAAAGGGGGGAAACTCTGGAAAACGGGATCATTTTGAACCTCTCCAAAACAGGGCTCCTTCTGGCATCCCCCGTGCCCCTGGAAGCGGGGGAAGTCCTGGTCATCATGTTCGATATTAACTGGGATGAAATTACGGGGGTGCCTGTCGGGGTTTTGGGGACCATCGTGAGGGAGAGGACAGACTTCGCCACAACCCGCCTGGGAAAATATCACTACAGCTATGGGGTAAAATTCAAACTCAGCCGCAAGGTGGCCTGAAGAAATTAACACCGGTAAATGAGCCTCTAACTCGTAGAAGGGTTTATAAGGCACCCCTTTTTACCTGTCAGCGGAAATCCCTTGCACGCCTCCTGGGGCGGTTTTTTATTTGCTGGCGGAGCGAAAGGATTCCTGCCCGGTGGCAGAAACCATCCCCGCTTTGCCGGGTAGATGATCGAACTTCTAATAGGGCCCCCCGGCCCGGGGCCGGCTCATGAATTCCCTGACGATCTCCAGGGCTGTCTTTTCACAGGAGGGGAGTTCGATATCCGAAGTGCTCATGGGCGTGACCCGCTCGCCCCAGCGGATGACGTGGGCGCTGTAGGAGAGGCCTGCCCCGAAGGCGGGCAGGAGGATGTGGGCGCCGGGCTTCACATGGCTCTCCTCAACGGCTTCCACCAGGGCCACCGGGGTCGTGGCCGAGGACATGTTTCCGTACTTGTGGATGTTGATGAAGACCTGTTCAGGCTCTACCTTGAGCCTTTTGGCCACGAAATCGATGATGCGCAGGTTGGCCTGGTGGGGCACCACCAGGTCAATTTCTTCCGTCGACAAACCGGCCTTCTCCAGGGCTTCCTGGGAGGCTTCACACATCCCCATCACAGCCCGCTTGAAAATCTCCTGCCCGTGAAAGTCCCACCAGATGGTCCCCAGGATGGTCCGGCCGTCGGCATAGCGCATGCCGATGCCGTTGGCCCGCAGGATGTCCCGGGCATCCGCATAGCAGCCCAGCTTTTCCGCCAGGATCCCCTCCCTTTTCTCCGTCCCCTGCAGGACGAAGGCGGCCGCCCCGTCCCCGAACAGTACGGCCACGTTGCGGTCGGTCCAGTCCTGCACCGAGGAAGCCACCTCGGCGCCGATGACCAGGGCAGTCCGGGCGATCCCGGTGCGGATCATGGAGGTGGCGATGGACAGGGCGTACATGCCGCTGGTGCAGGCGGTGTTGATGTCGAAGACGGCTGCCGTTCTGATGCCCAGAAGCAGCTGGATGCGGGAAGCGGTATTGGGGACGATCTCATCCGGCGAACAGCTGCCGAAGATGATGAGGTCCACCTCTTTGGCGTCAACCCCGGCGGCGGCCAGGGCCCGGACGGAGGCCACATGGGCCAGGTCGCTGATGGGCACATGGGAAACGCGGCGTTCCTTCATTCCCGTACGGCTGACGATCCACTCGTCATCGGTATCCAGAAAGGTGGAGAGGTCTTCGTTGGTGAGGACAGCGGGGGGCATACATTTGCCCCACCCGGTAATCGCAGCATAGTTCATTTTACCACTCCTCGGCAAAAATTGGTGGCCACCCCGGCCGACAGCATGGCTGCCGCGCCACCAGCAGGGCGGTTTTTTCGGGGGACACCTGCATGGCGGGAGTCAGAAAAAAGGCACCGTCACCGTGGTGCCAAACATGGTCAGTACATGCTGGGTGTCCAGGCCGAAGGCCCTGCTGAAGGGCTTGGGGACGTCATCAATCCCGTATACAATTCGTTTCAGAATATATTCGCTGGCCTTCCTGTCTGTACCTGTCTGGGAGAAAGATTTCCCGGAAGTTTTTCTCAAGGAACAGCCATCACATCCTTGAAGGCCCCTGGCAGGGATTGACGAGGCCGGCAGCGAAATTAAGAGGGGAAATGAATAGGCCCGCCTTAGCAGAGGGTTTAGGAGTGGATAC
>PWVN01000011.1 GCA_003561835.1 Syntrophomonadaceae bacterium | reverse complement strand
TCTCCTTTGCCAGGAACTCCCGGGAGTAGTTCTCCATGATTTCGTACCATTTCTTCCCTTCCCCGTGCTGCACGCAGAATTCACACATGGAATACCTCCTATGCCCGATAAAAAATTTATGCTACAGAGGAAACGGGTCATCTAAAGCATATTTATTATAACATGGCAAAATATACTACTGCAAAGGTTTTGAGATTAGGGAGACAGGGGTGAGCCTTTATCCGAAGGGTGGTTGCTGGACAGAAATTACCGTCCCTGGAACTTGAATCTATTCAAGTCTTGTGAACCGTCCCCTTGTCCCGCTTTGCCAATATGGAGGTGGCGTGTGATGGTTAACCGGTTTGCCGGGCCCGGAACCCGGATGATTTTTCAGGATGTCAAGGGGGGTGAGAAACCCGGGTTTCTCTCTCCCGAAGAGGCAAAACAGGTGCGCAGGTTTCACGGGACCATGGAAGGGTACCGGCCCACCCCCCTGGGGCGACTGCCGGCCCTGGCGGAAAGGCTCGGGGTGGGGGATATCTTCGTCAAGGACGAGTCTTGCCGTTTCGGCCTCAATGCCTTCAAGGCCCTGGGGGGAGTGTATGCCGTGGCCAGACTCCTGGGCCGGCTCCTGGGGCTGCCCCCGGAAGAGCTGGACTTTTCCTCGCTTAAATCCCAACGGGTGAAGAAAAAAATCGGGGACTTAACCCTGATCACGGCCACCGACGGCAACCACGGGCGGGCCGTGGCCTGGGCTGCCGAACAGCTGGGGCAGCAGGCGGTGGTCTACCTGCCCCGGGGTTCGGCTGAAATCCGGGTCAGGGCCATCCGGGAGACGGGGGCCCGGGCATACGTGACGGAGGTAAACTACGACGAGACCGTCCTCCTGGCCTTAAAAAGGGCCCGGGAGGAAGGCTGGCACATGGTCCAGGATACGGCCTGGGAAGGCTACACCGACATCCCCTGCTGGATCATGCAGGGGTATATGACCATGGCCTCCGAAGCCCTGGACCAGATGGCGGAAGCGGGGGTATCCCGCCCTACCCACCTCTTCCTGCAGGCCGGGGTCGGGGCCATGGCCGGCGCCGTCCTGGGGTATCTGGTGCACCGCTTCCCGGGACAGGTTCCCGTAACGGCCCTGGTGGAACCCACCCGGGCAGCCTGCTTCCTGGAATCCGCCGCCGCGGGGGACGGCCGGGCCCGGGACGTGGGGGGAGACTTGAAAACCTCCATGGCCGGCCTCAGCTGCGGGGTCCCCAACCCCCTGGCCTGGCCCATCCTGCGGGACCACTGCCGGGCCTTTGCCGCCTGCGATGACTTTGTCACGGCCCGAGGGATGCGGATTCTCGGGAACCCCCTGGGAAATGACCCCAGGGCCGTCTCCGGGGAGTCGGGCGCTGTGGGGCTGGGACTTTTGTCCCTGCTCCGGGAGAGGGAGGAACTGGCCCCTGCGGCGGCAGAGCTCGGCCTGGACGGGAACTCCAGGGTCCTCCTCTTCAGCACCGAAGGGGATACGGACCCGGAGAACTACCGCCGGATCGTCTGGGACGGCCAGGAGCCCTCCCCGGATTGACCCCGGGAAGGAAAAAGCCGCTTTTTACCGAATAAAGGTAAGAGAAGGGAACCTTACGGGGGTTATCCGCATAATCCGGCCAGGAAATACTAAGGCAGGGGGCGGTTATACATGTCCATAGAAAAGGTAGTGGTGGCCCTGGGAGGGAATGCCCTGCAGCGTAAGGGGGCTCCTGCCACGGCGGCTGCCCAGCTGGAAGTGGTGAAAAAGACGGTGGAGTACATCGCGGAGATTAGCTGCCGGGGTTATGAGCTGGCCATCGTCCACGGCAACGGCCCCCAGGTGGGCCAGATCATGCAGGCCAGCGAAGCGGCCTCCCATGTGACCCCCACCATGCCCTTCGACGTCTGCGGGGCCATGAGCCAGGGCTATATCGGCTACCACATCCAGCAGGCCTTACGGCATGCCCTGCACAAGAGAGAACGGTATGTGCCGGTGGTCACCATCATCACCCAGGTGGTGGTGGAGAAAGAGGACCCGGCCTTCCGGGACCCCACCAAACCCATCGGCTCTTTCTACACCCGGGAGGAGGCGGAAGACCTGGCCCGGGAAAAGGGCTACGTTATGAAGGAGGACGCCGGCCGGGGCTGGCGGCGGGTGGTTGCGTCCCCCCTACCCCAACGGATCGTGGAGTTTTCCTGCCTGAGGGAGCTCTGGGATACCACCATCGTGGTCACCGCGGGAGGCGGCGGCATCCCCGTCATCGAGAAGGAGGACGGCTCCCTGGAGGGGGTGGCGGCCGTCATCGACAAGGACCTGGCCGCGGAACGGTTGGCGGAAAACATCGGGGCCGACGTCCTCATGATCCTTACCGAGGTGGACAGGGTGGCCCTCAATTTCAACAAGCCGGACCAGGTGGAACTGGACAGGATGACGGTGGCGGAGGCGGAGGCCTACATGAGAGAAGGCCACTTCGCCCCCGGGAGTATGCTTCCCAAGGTGCAGGCGGCAGCCATGTTCGCCAAATCAGACCCCGGAAAAAAGGCCATCATCACCTCCCTGTATAAATCCCTGGAGGCCCTGGAAGGGAAAGCCGGGACCCTGGTCACCTCCCGGTAGCCCCGGGAGTCCCGGCAGCCAGCTTGAGCCTTCAGGGGGCTCCCGCAGCCGCCCGAAAGGTGCTGCCCGAAGGCGCACCCCAAAAGGAGGAATTTCATGTCTTACGGAGACGATTACCAAAAAAAGAGCAAATACAACCGGGGCTCCCTGAGCGGGAAGCCCCTGGACTGGGACCGGAAGCCGGAATTATACAAAACCTACCCCCAGGACCTGGAGCGCATCCAGCTGGCTCCCCCCGACAGGAAAGACGGCAGGCCCCTCTTTGCCCTCCTGGGGGAACGGCGCTCCCTCAGGGCCTACGGGACAAAGCCCCTGGAGCAGACAGGCCTCAGCCAACTCCTCTGGGCTTCCCAGGGCATCTCCCTGGCCACCCGCCGCACCCAGCTGCGAACCGCCCCCTCGGCGGGGGCGCTGTACCCCATCGAGACCTACCTGGCCGTCAACCATGTCCAGGGCCTTAAGCCGGGAATCTACCACTACGAGGTCCTCCACCACAGGCTGGCCCTGCTGCGCCCGGGGGAATGGGGCGCGGACCTGGCCCGGGCAGCCCTGGGCCAGGGCATGCTTCTCAGGGCTCCCGTGGTCTTTGCCTGGAGCGCCCTGGTGCAGCGCTCCAAATGGAAGTATGACCAGCGGGCCTACCGCTACATCTACCTGGATGCGGGCCATGTCGCCCAGAACCTGGCCCTGGCCGCTGTGTCCATAGGAATGGGTTCCTGCCAGGTGGGGGCTTTCTTTGACGGGGAAGTAAACGCCGTCTTCCAGCTGGACGGGGTAGAGGAGACGGTCATCTACATGTCCACCGTGGGTCCCGGGAAAGAATGAGCTGAAGATACCCGCTGAACCCGTCCTCCCAAGAAGGGCACCAATAATCCTGGCGTCTTTTTTTGTTCCGGATTCGTCGCCAAGGTCCGGTATTCCCCGGGAAATAAAATCCGTCGACAAGCCGGGAAGAACCCCCCGGAACCCTGCCGGGCAGCCGGGCCACGGGCAAAGCCCCCGAATAAAAAGATCATAATAACAAAGATAAAGATGTATTTCATGGCAAAAACCGCCCCCTTCAGACCAGGGACAGCCGGAGGGGGCGGTTTTTCTTGCTTGTGCCCCGCCCCTATTTTTCGTTATACTAAGGATAAACCCTCGAAAGGATGCCACATATTATAAAGGAAGGGAGGCGGTCCCATGCTGCTTCGCTACGGCAGGGAAGAGGTGAACCTGACCCTTCCCCCGGGAATTGCCGCCACAGAGCTCAAGATCAAGGAGATGCCCGTCCTCAAGGATCCGGCAGGGGCGGTTCGGAAAGCCCTGCTGCACCCCGTAGGGTGCCCCCCTTTGCGGGAGGTGGTCCAGCGGGGGGAAACGGTCTGCCTGCTGGTCAACGATCCCACCCGGGTGGCCAGGAGCGAAGTCTTCCTGCCCCTTCTGGTGGAGGAGCTGAAGGAGGGCGGGGTGCGGGAAGAGGATATCTTCATCGTCTTCACCACCGGCACCCACCGGCCCCTGACGAAGGAGGAAATGGTTTCCCTGGTGGGCCGGGAGACAGCCTCCCGGTTCCCCATGTACAACCACGACTGCCGTAAGGGTAAAGAACTCGTCTACCTGGGGGATACCTCCCGCAAAACCCCCGTCTTCATGAACCGGCGGGTGATGGCAGCCAGGCGGCGGATCCTGACGGGAAGCATCGTCCACCATTTCTTTGCCGGCTTTGGCGGCGGGCGCAAGGCCCTGGTCCCCGGGGTGGCAGGCCACGAAACCATTCAGGCCAACCACAGCATGATGCTTCAGGAGACAGCCAGGGGAGGCGTCCTGGCCGGAAACCCCGTCCACGAGGACCTGGTGGAGGCAGCCCTCATGGCCGGAGGGGACTTTTTGCTGAATGTGGTCTTGAACGAAAAGAAGGAATTTCTCCGGGTCTTTGCCGGCCATTTGGTCCAGGCCCACCTGGAAGGCTGCAAACTGGTGCAGGAGGTCTACGGAGTTGCCCTGGACGCCCCGGCGGACCTGGTTATCGCCAGCTGCGGCGGGCACCCTAAAGACATCAACGTCTACCAGAGCCAAAAAACCCTGGAAAACGCCGCCGCCGCCGTCAAGGAGGGGGGCCAGCTGATCCTGCTGGCAGAGTGCCCCGAAGGGGTGGGGTCGGACACCTGCGAGAGCTGGGCCCGGCGCTACCCCACCTTTGAGGAGATGTCCCGGGCCCTGGAAGCTGATTTCCAGATCGGCGGCCACAAAGCCTACGCCATCGCCCGGTCCCTGCAGAAGGCCACGGTATACCTGGTCTCCCGGCTGCCGGAAGAAACAGCCCGGCTCCTGGGCTTCGTCCCCTGTGCCACCCTGGAGGAAGCCCTGGCCAAGGCCCTTGGCCGGCTTGACCCGGCGGGGGGAGGGGCACCCCTGGCCTACATCCTGCCCCAGGGTTCCCTAACGGTCCCCGTACCCGGGCCTGAGATACAAGCCCAGGGAAATTGCAAATAATATCCTGTGAAAATCAGAGAAAACTCGCTACTTCTGGCAAGTATCCTGTGTTCCTTTGCGGTAACTGAGGATAATTAAAAAATTTGCGTAATAATCATTGACATTTCCCTTAAATTTGCTAAAATTTAATTTGATGTTTTTATTTAAAAGAAAAGGAGGCATGACGATGAGTGCTTTAGGCCGTCATATCTTGGCCGAACTGTATGGCTGCTCCCCCGATTCTTTAAACGACATCAGGGGCGTGGAGGGAATTATGGTTAACGCAGCCCTGGAAGCGGGTGCAGAAATCCGGGAAGTTGCGTTCCATAAGTTCAGCCCCCAGGGAGTGAGCGGGGTAGTGGTGATCTCGGAATCACACCTGGCCATCCATACATGGCCGGAACTGGGGTATGCCGCGGTGGACGTCTTCACCTGCGGGGATTGTGTGGACCCCTGGATATCATGCAATTTTATCAAAGAAAGATTCGGGGCCCAGAATATGACTGCCCGGGAGATCAGGCGCGGGGATTTTCCCTGCTCCATCACTCATCGCTCTGCAGTCAACCTTTGAGGAGGATATCATGAAAGCACCCGCATGGAAGTGGTTTATCGAGTACACCCATCCCACCCAGGCCCATATGCACGGGATCAGCAAGTATATCTTTAGCTGCAGGACCAAGTACCAGGACGTGGAATTCCTGGAAGTGGAATTTTACGGCCGCTGTCTGATCCTGGACGGCAAGATCCAATCGGCCCTCTATGATGAGTACATCTACCACGAAACCCTCATCCACCCCGCCATGCTCCTGGCCGGGGCCCCCAAAAAGGTCCTGGTCCTGGGAGGAGGGGAGGGGGCCGTCCTTCGGGAAATCCTCAAGCACCCCGGGGTGGAAAGGCTGGTCATGGTGGACATCGACCGGGAAGTTGTGGAGATGTGTGCCGAGTACCTGCCGGAATGGAACGCCGGGGCCTTTCAGGACCCCCGGGTGGAGCTGGTCTTCTGCGATGCCCGGGAGTATGTGAAGAATACCGGGGAAACCTGGGATGTGGTCGTCATGGACCTGACGGAGCCCGTCGATGACGGCCCCTCCTACCTGATGTTCACCCGGGAGTTCTTCCGGCTCCTGAAAGGGAAGATGGCGCCAAAAGGCGTCCTGACCCTGCAGGCCGGCTCCTTCAACCCCTGGCTCCTGGAGTGCCACAGCGCCGTCTACAACACCATCAAGCTGGCCTTTGGGACCCTTCGGTCCTACTACACCTTTATCCCATCCTTCGATGTCACCTGGGGGTTTATCGTGGCCTCGGACGAAAAGGACCCCCTGGCCCTTTCACCGGCAGAAATCGATGCCGCCCTCAAGGAGCGGGGTATAGAGGGCCTGCGCCACTACGACGGGGAGGCCCACCGGGGCATGTTCGCCCTACCCAAGGATATCCGGGCCTTGCGGGATAAAGAAAAACGGATTATCGAAGACAACAATCCCCTGATCACCTTTTAGCCCGCCTGGCGGGGACGGGGATGGAAATGGGAGCGTGAAGCAATGGATCTGGAACGGACCTTTGTCATGGTCAAACCCGACGGGGTGCAGCGGAGGCTGATCGGGAAAATCCTGGGCCGCTTCGAGGAAAAGGGGTTGAAGTTGGTGGGGTTAAAGATGCTCTGGATTACCCCGGAACTGGCGGAGCAGCACTACGGCGAGCACCGGGGGAAACCCTTCTACGCCGGCCTGGTGGACTTCATCACCTCGGGCCCCGTGGTGGCCATGGCCTGGGAGGGCCTGGAGGCCATCAAGACGGCCCGGAACCTGATGGGCAAGACCAACCCCCTGGAAGCCGCCCCGGGAACCCTGCGGGGGGATTACGGACTGTTTATGGGGAACAACATCGTCCACGGCTCCGATTCCCCGGAAAGCGCCGCCCGGGAAATCGCCCTCTTTTTTGCGGCAGAAGATCTCCTTAAGTATCCCCTGGACCTGGAGAAATGGGTGTACGGGGAGTAACAGGCAGGCCCCGGTAGCGGCCCCGGTAGGGAAATTTTTCTCCGGCCGCAGATGTTGACTCGAGGTCAAAAATGAGTTATACTATCAAGTGCATCTTGAAAGAGGCCGACGTAGCTCAACTGGCAGAGCAGCTGATTTGTAATCAGCAGGTTGCGGGTTCGAGTCCCACCGTCGGCTCCAGGAGAGGCAAACGTGGAGAGGTACCCAAGTTGGCCAAAGGGGGCAGACTGTAAATCTGTTGGCTCAGCCTTCACTGGTTCGAATCCAGTCCTCTCCACCATATTTGGGGCGTAGCCAAGCGGTAAGGCACGGGACTTTGGATCCTGCACGCGAAGGTTCGAATCCTTCCGCCCCAGCCATATTCATTGAGCCATTAGCTCAGTTGGCAGAGCACCTGACTTTTAATCAGGGTGTCCCAGGTTCGAGCCCTGGATGGCTCACCATTCATGCGAGAGTGGCGGAACGGCAGACGCGCTAGGTTCAGGACCTAGTGCCCGTAAGGGTGTGGGGGTTCAAATCCCCCCTCTCGCACCATAGAAAATAAAGGGTTTTGGGTAAGCACCCAAAACCCTTTTTCTTGTTGTTTTTTTATTTCGCGGATGGTAACAATAAGAGGAGCAAAAGGAGCAGGAGGGTTTAAAATGTTTCAAGAAAAATTCGCGGAGATATTTGCGGAACTGGAGAGCATTGAGAATAAACTGAAGGAAAACAAAAGTGCCGGGGCCAAAAAAGAATACTCCCAAAGGCTGCTGGCCTTGAGGCAGTTCATGGACCAGTGCATTCAGTCCTGGCTCTGTTTCGAGGAGCGGGTCAACCAGCTCCAGGACAATTACGGCCTCCAACTCCCCGATGATGTCCCCGACCTCTTCTTCAAGGACCTGGAGATTGCCGAGCTGGAACTTATAGCCCCGGAGAAACCAGGCCCCTCCAAGGCCCCGCCAAAGAAGAAGAAAGAAGAGAAGGCAGGGGGCCCCCCGCCGGAGCCCCCTGCCGGTTATTTCAGCAAGATCAGGAAAGATGCGTCCATATCCTCCTTCAAGCGGGGGCTGGGGTTTTACGACCTTTCCATGCTGGAAGAGGCCATCCGGGAGT
>PWVN01000158.1 GCA_003561835.1 Syntrophomonadaceae bacterium | reverse complement strand
CTGCCTGGCAGGAGCGCCTGGAAGGAGCGTCTGAAAAGAGGTCCGCGGAGCCTTTGGGAGGCCAGGGATTTCCCGGGCAATGAGCTTCGAAACGACATTTTTCTCTTCTCGGCCCATGGTTTTTCCTGGGAGGCACGGGCGACAGCGGGCAGGCCCCTGTCAGAATACAAATTGGCGTAAATTGCGGGAAATAAGGCCGGGGAGCACATTTTCCTTTTTTGCGGCCCCGTACTTTGATATAATGATGGCGTAGTTGTATGCAGGAACACGATAAAGGCGGGTGGTTATCGATATGGCGGAACTGGACCTCTTCTTCCGGCCCGAGAGCATCGCAGTCATCGGCGCTTCCCGGACCCCGGGAAAGATTGGCCATGCCATCGTTAAAAATATTATCGAGTCCGGTTTTGCGGGGACCGTTATCCCCGTCAACCCCAAGGAGGAGGAAATCCTGGGGCTTTCCGTAACCCGGAGCATCACGGACCTGGATTTGCCCCCCGACCTGGTGGTCGTCTCCGTCCCCGCCGCCCTGGCCGAAGGGGTGGTGCGGCAGTGCGGCGAGGCGGGGGTGAAAAACCTGGTGGTCATCACCGCCGGGTTCAAAGAGGTGGGCTCCAAGGGCCTGGAGCGGGAGAAAAAACTGGTGGGCCTCTGCCGGGAATTCGGCATGCGGATGATGGGCCCCAACTGTGTGGGGGTCATGGATACCCACACCCCCTTAAACGCTTCCTTCGCCAAGGGCTTCCCCCGGAAGGGCAACATCGCCTTCATCTCCCAGAGCGGGGCTATGCTGGTGTCCATCCTGGACTGGAGTCTCTCGGCCGGCCTGGGGTTTTCCCGTTTCATCAGCCTGGGCAACAAAGCCGTCCTGGACGAGACGGATTTCATCGCCGATGCCGGGATTGATGAGAATACCAAGGTCATTCTCTGCTACATCGAGGATGTGGTGAAGGGTTCCCGCTTCATGGACACAGCCCGGGAAGTCAGCAAAAAGAAACCCATTATTGTCCTGAAATCGGGCTCCAGCCAGGCGGGAGCCCTGGCCGCCACCTCCCATACGGGGGCCCTGGCGGGCAGCAACCTGGCCTTCGAATCGGCCTTCAAGCAGACGGGGGTCTTAAGGGCCCGCAGCATGGAGGAACTCTTCGACCTGGCCTCCTCCTTCGCCACCCAGCCCGTCCCCAGGGGGGACCGGGTGGCGGTGGTCACCAACTCGGGGGGGCCGGGCATCATCACCACCGACAGCATCGAGGCCCACGGCCTCAGCATGGCCCGCTTTTCCAAGGAGACCATCACCGCCCTGCGGGAGAAGCTGCCGGGGGAGGCCAGCCTCTACAACCCGGTGGACGTCCTGGGGGACGCCAACGACGAACGCTACCGGTTCACCCTGGAAAAGGTCCTGGCCGACGATAACGTGGACAGCGGCCTGGTCCTTCTCTCGCCGGCGGCGGTGACGGACCCCGGGGCCACGGCCAGGACCATGCTGGATATGCGGAAGAAGTTTCCGGAAAAGCCCCTCTTCGCCGCCTACATGGGGGGTGCGAGCCTGGCGGAGGGTATGGAGATCCTCACCCGGGGCGGCATTCCCGCCTTTACCTTCCCGGAGCAGGCGGTCCGCGCCATCAAGGGCATGGTCACCTACGGCCAGTTGCAGGCGGGTCTTAAGGAGGATAAAAAGGACCGTCTGGTCCAGGGAGATGTGGACGAGAAGACGGTCAAGGCCATCTTTTACGACGCCCTGAGGAACCGGCGGGTGGTCCTTTTGGGCAGCGAGGCGGCCCTGGTGGCCGAGGCCTACGGCATCCCGGCGGCCCCCATCAAGCTGGCCAAAAACCCCGGGGAAGCCGCCGAGATCGCCGAAGCCATGGGCTACCCGGTGGTGGCCAAGGTGGCCTCCCCCAAGATCCTCCACAAGACGGACGTGGGCGGGGTCAAGATAAACCTGAAGGACAGGCAGGAAGTCGTGGAGGCCTACACCTCCATCATGGACAACGCCCAGCGCTACTTCCCCCATACCCCCATCTACGGGGTGGAGATTCAGAAGATGATGCCCAAGGGGATCGAGATCATCACCGGCATCTCCCGGGATGTGCAGTTCGGCCCCATGATCGCCTTCGGGCTGGGAGGTATTTATGTAAACCTTTTGAAGGATGTGAGCTTCCGCCTGGCCCATGGATTGTCCCGGGAGGACATCCGGGATATGCTGCAGGAGACCAAGGCCTACTCCCTCCTGCGGGGCTTTAGGGGAGAAGAGCCGGCGGATATTGAGGCTGTGATCGACAGCATCGCCCGGGTGACCCGGCTGGCCCTGGACTTCCCCGAGATCTCCGAGATGGACATCAACCCCATTTTTGCCTATCCCAAGGGCCTCTCGGCCCTGGATATAAAGATTACCATCAGTCCGGAACTGCCGGAGTTGGACCGGTGATCCATAATTTCGTGAAAGAGGTGGATGGCATGCCAAAGAACCTGTACCTGATGGGAACAGCGGGAAGCGGCAAATCCGTGGTGGCTCTGGGGCTGGCCAGGGTGCTGCAGGAAAAAGGGATCAAAACAGCCTATTTCAAACCCAAGAGCAGCGGCGGCGACCCGGACAGGCGGATTGACGAGGATATCACCCTCATGACCGAGGTGCTGGGGATGGACCTTCCCCCCGGGACCATCTCCCCCTTCCGCACCGGCCCCCTGTATCTTTCCACCTGCCACCTGCAGGAGCCCGGCAACATCAAGAAGAAGATATTGGATGCCTACGAAACGGTGGCCAAAGATGCGGAAGTGGTGCTGGTGGAAGGCAGCACCACCCCCTTCGCCGCCGCCGGGCTGGAGATGGACGATTTCCGCCTGGCCGCCGACCTCTCGGCCCAGGTGCTGGTGGTGACCAAGGTCATCAACGACTACAGCCTGGACGCCGCCGTCTTCATGAACAAACTCCTGACCTTCAAGGGCCTGGAAATCACGGGGCACATCTTCAACAATGTCCGCCGCATCCTGCTGGATAAGACCCGGGGCATCTACAAGCCCCTCCTGGAGAAAAAGGGGGAACTACTGGGGATCATTCCCGAAGACCCGTTGGTGACGGCCCCCACCGTCCTGGAGTACCAGACGGCCCTGGGAGGCGAGGTGCTGGCGGGAGAGGACCAGATGGGGCGGATCGTGGAGGATGTGGTGGTGGGGTCCATGAACCTGGAGAGCGCCCTGGCCTACCTGCGGCGCAGCATGAACAAGGCCTTCATCACCGGGGGGGACCGGAGCGACCTGGCCCTGACGGCCCTGGAGACCAGCACCTCCGTCCTGATCCTGACGGGGGGATTATACCCCGACGTGAGGATCCTGGCCAAGGCCGAGGAGCGGAAGGTTCCCGTGATCCTGGTCCACAGCGATACCTACACCACCATCGAACGGGTGCATCACCTGAGCCGCCACATCAAGCCCATGGACAAGAAGGTCATCGAGCTGGCCCACCGCCAGGTGATGGACAACTGCCGGGTGGACCTGCTCCTGGGCAAGCTGGGGTTTGGGGACAGGTAAGAAACCGGCGGCAAGAGGGGACGTCTCTCTCTTGCTACCTGCCAAATTGCCGGCCAGGCCGGTGACGCGTGCCCTGCTCTTTCCCCCGGACAGGGGGGACGGTCCCTAATGTCCCACCAGAAATTGCCAAATCGCAAATTTTAGATGAGGTTGTTGAGTAAGTTCACTTTTAGGCCTGACCCCGAAGTAAACTTCCCGTTGCCTTAGTTTCCCTGAAAAAAACGGGCTGCACCGGGGTGAAGGGGGACCGGTGTGTCGCCTCCCGCCTCCCTGTTGATCTTAGCTCCGATGGGATGGATGGCCGCCAGGGCCTTCAGGGAATCCTCGTCGAAAATGGCCTTGACGATTTCATAGGCCAGGTCCTCATCCATGTCCTTGTGAACCAGCATCAGGTTCCCGATGGTGAGGGTAGAGACATCCTCCTCCAGGCCGTTATAGGAGCCGGCCGGGATGAAACCCCTGGTGAAGTAGGGATGGTCTGCGATAATGGCTTCCAGCAATTCCCCTTCGATGGGGATAAAGCGAAGCTTCGTCGTTAACTGGATCTCGTTGATGACGGCGGTACCCAAAGCGAAATTTTAAAAGACCGCATCCACGGCACCGTCCTTCAGGGCAGCGGCGGCTTCCGGCTGGGACAGGCTGCGGGCGTCCACATCATCCCAGGTTCCGGCCGCTTTCAGGATAATCTCGGAGGTTACGGCACAGTCGCTTCCCGCTGTGTCGATGCTGACCCTCTTGCCCGCCAGGTCTGCCACGGACTGAATGTCGGAATTTGCAGGGACGAGCAAATGCTGGGGAGCCGGGTACATGTTGAAAAGGGCCACCAGCTGCTCCAGGGCCCCGCCGGCCTCAAACTGGCCCTTTCCCTTGATGGCATTGTAGGCGATGTTGGCCATGGCCATGGCCATTTCCGCCTCGCCCGAGGCCACCAGGCGGGCGTTTTCCACCGATGCCCCCATGTATTGCGACTGGGCCACCACATTGTCCACCTTGCTGGAAATTATCTGGGCCATACCGGCTCCCAGGGGGAAGTAGGCTCCCCCGGGACTGCCCGAAGCCAGGACGATAAAGACCGGGGCCGTAGACGCGGGCGGCGGTGCGGCTTCCTCCTCTCCATCATCGTCACCGTTCTCGTCGGGGGGAGGTACGGTGTCATCCGCGGGGGTACACCCTACCGCAGCCCCGAAGGCTGCAAAAGCCAGCAAAAACAGCACCGTAAACAGGACAAACCTCTTCCTCAAGTGTCCTCCTCCTTTTCCCTCCGTCTTTGCCTGTATATAGTTCTCCGGGAGTCATGGCTATACCTGCTAATTTGTTTATATTATTACATTATTTCATTTTCTTTAATTTTTACCCATATCTTGTCATTTATAGACAATACCCGGAGATTTTCTCTCCGGGTATTGTCGAAGGGGCACGGTAACATAGTCGGGTTGCCGGTTACTGTCCGGGCTTGGGGTAGGCTGCCAGTTCCTCCAGGGCTTTCTGGATTTCCTCCTCCGGCAGGCTGTAATCCGTCAGACTGTTGCTCAGGTAGGAATCATACCCTGTCAGGTCCAAAAGGCCGTGGCCGCTGAAGTTGAAGAGGATCACCTTCTCCTTCCCTTCCTCCCGGGCCTGTTTGGCCTCTTCCACGGCAGCGGCGATGGCGTGGCAGGTTTCCGGGGCCGGGATGGTCCCCTCGGTGCGGGCCCAGAGGATCCCGGCCTCATAGGTCTTCAGCTGGTGGTAGGACTTAGGTTCCACCAGGCCGTCCAGGACCAGCCGGCTGATGAGGGGGGCCACCCCGTGGTAGCGCAGGCCGCCGGCATGGATGGAGGGCGGCACGAAGGAATGGCCCAGGCTGTGCATGGGCAAAAGGGGCGTCATCTGGGCCGTATCCCCGAAGTCGTAGGCAAAGGGGGCCCGGGTCAGGGTGGGGCAGGCGGCGGGCTCGGAAGCCACCACCCGCAGCTCCTTCCCGAAGATCTTGTCCCGCACAAAGGGGAAGGTCAACCCCGCAAAGTTGCTGCCGCCCCCCACACAGCCGATGACCACGTCAGCCTTCTCGCCGGCGATCTCCAGCTGCTTCTGGGCTTCCAGGCCGATGATGGTCTGGTGCAGTATGACGTGATTCAGGAGGCTCCCCAGGGAATAGCGGGTATCGGGGGTGGTGACGGCCTCTTCGATGGCCTCGCTGATGGCGATCCCCAGGCTGCCGGGACAGTCCGGATCCTTCTCCAGGATGGCGCGGCCCACCTGGGTTTCCCTGCTGGGGCTGGGCACGCACTTCCCGCCCCAGGTCTGCATCATGAGGCGCCTGTAGGGCTTCTGCTCGTAGCTGACCCGGACCATGTACACCTTGACCTCCAGGCCGTAGAGGGCCCCGGCCAGGCTGAGGGCGCTCCCCCACTGGCCCGCCCCCGTCTCGGTGGTCAGCTTTTTGATACCGAAAGCCTTGTTGTAGTAGGCCTGGGGGATGGCCGTGTTGGGCTTGTGGCTGCCGGCGGGGCTCACCGACTCGTCCTTGTAGTAAATGCGGGCCGGGGTGCCCAGGACCTTCTCCAGGGCCGTGGCCCTGGCCAGGGGCGACGGCCGGTAGAGGAGGAGCTTCTCCAGCACCCCCTCCGGGATGTCGATGAACCGCTCCTGGCTGACCTCCTGCTCGATCAGGCTCATGGGGAAGACCCTCTCCAGGTCCTGGGGGCCGACGGGCTTCCCTGTGGCGGGGTTCAGGGGGGGATCAAGGGGCGTGGGCAGGTCCGCCTGGATGTTGTACCAGCGGCGGGGCAGGTCCTTCTGGTCCAGAAAAATTCGTTTTGTTTGCATGGAAATCCCTCCTGTATTTGTTTTTGGATGGTTAAACTCTACTTCCTTCACGTCGGCGCCATCCCAAGAGAATCCCCCCTTTTTGAAAAAAAATAAACCCCCGTCCTGGGACGAGGGTTATTACCCGTGGTGCCACCCATTTTGCCCGGCCCTGCAGGTGCAGGGAGGGCCGCTCGCTTCAGGTGCGGGAGTTCTTGGCTCCGATACCTGCTTTCCTGTAACGGTGAAAGCTCCGGTCGGCCTACGGGACCCTTCGGCCGAGCATCCTCCGGGATCCATTCACCAGGGGCCGCAGCACCGGACTTCCAGCATGTGTCCGGCTCTCTGGGCAGGGCTTGCCTGCTTACTAGTTCCCATCATCGGCTACCATGTGTAATTGAAAGTAATTTTACCATACGGGTTAAGGGGTGTCAAGAAAAAATGTGCCCTGAAGGGCGGGGCCGTGGCTGCGCAGCCATTTTCTGGCCTCCCGGAAGCGGGGATAGTGGGATGCCACCAGGGACCAGTAGTCCCGGGAGTGGTTTTGGTGGACCAGGTGGCAGACTTCGTGGGCTACGATGTATTCCAGGATGTCCGGGGGTGCCATGACCAGCCGGAAGTTGAAGTTCAGGTTCCCCTGCCGGGAACAGCTGCCCCAGCGGGTCTTCTGATCCTTGATGAAGATCTTTTTGTGGGTTGCGCCCGCCCGGGCCGTGTAAACCCGGACCAGGTCCGTGATGAGCCGCCGGGCCTCTTTCCTGTACCAGCGTCCCAGGGCGGCCTCCACATCCCCCTCGGTATGGCCGGGACCCGCCTGGATGTGCAGGGTGCTGCCCCTTCTGGCAACCCCTACCCGCCGGCAGGAGCCCTGGTGGGAGATCCTGGCCGTCAGCCGCTGCCCCCGGTAGAGGAGAGCCCTGCCGTCCCCCAGGTCCCCGGCGGCCGAGCCGCCCCTGTGCTTGCCAAAGATCATCATCCCTTCGCCCTCCCGCTCATCCAGATCGTGGTTCACAAGTGAAACGCCATGCCCAGGCATGGCATGGCGTTAAAGACGGTTTCAAGCAGGCCGTAAGCCGGGTTCTGTTCCCCTTGCGGGGCAGCAGCCATCTATCTAGGGCACCGGTTGCCCGGTGCCTCCAGCGACCAACCCGAGGGATTCAGCGGGCCGCTTCATCTTCCCTCCTATTCGGTCTTGCTCCAGGTGGGGTTTGCCTAGCCGGCCAGTCACCTGGCCGCTGGTGCGCTCTTACCGCACCGTTTCATCCTTACCATCCCGGGGGGATGGCGGTTTGATTTCTGTGGCACTTTCCTTGGGGTTGCCCCCACTGGGTGTTACCCAGCACCCTGCCCTGTGGAGCCCGGACTTTCCTCGTGGGTGCCAACGGCGCCCCCGCGGCTGCTCAGCCTGCTTGAAACAAGGCTTCTGTATCTGCCGGAAGATGAGTATAACACAATCAGGGAAAAAAGTCAAAATTGGCGGAGGTCCCGGTGAGGGCTCCCTCCACATAAAGCCGGGGGAGCCGGGAAACGGAAAGATGAACGAATGGGTATTTTTAACTTGCTACTTTTATCTTTAAAAAACAGGTGATATAATGAAAAAAGGATGATAACTGGAAGCTATACCCCTGGAGATGATGGTGTGAACTCCGGTCCATACAGGACTTAAGCCGCATTCTTACCGGCCAAATTTTAACAATAGCGAGATGCCGCAGATGAGCAGTCAACACCGGGAACCAACTGTGCCCCCTTACCCTTTACAAGGCCAGCCCCGATTTCAAGCTGCTCTGAGTTCCAGGCTTTATCGGACGATAACCGGCCTGGCTTTAATCATTCTCAGCATTGTTTTCTACCGGTTTCCCGGCACGAAACTGCCGGCAGACCTGCTGGCCATCACAGCTGCGGTTATTTGCGGAACGGAGATGGT
>PWVN01000191.1 GCA_003561835.1 Syntrophomonadaceae bacterium | reverse complement strand
CTAAAGACAAGAGTAAGTACCGGCAGAGCAAAGGGGGGTTGGTAAGGCAAGTAGGTATGGCAGACTAAAAGGATGGTTGGAAATGCCTCCTGAATATGAAATGGGACAAGGTCCCTGTCCCCCTGTCCCACAAAAAGACCGGCGGCCCGTCAGGGCCGCCGGTCTACTTAGCTAATCTTCCTTTACTTGGATTTTTGCAGGGCGTCTTCCACAGCCTGCATCCACATGCCGGAACTTCCGGTGGCGCCGGTGAAGGCATCCACTTCGGCCGAGTTGGCGTCCACAAAGCGCTGGGCCATCTCTTCCGCCGCTTCATGCCAGAGTTCATAGGTATAGTCCTCGTCCTTGAAGCCATCCGCAGTCATTTCTTTCAGGAGGACCTCGGTGATGTTCCCCTGGGAATCCAGGGTCACCAGGACTACGGCCCAGCCGCCCCGTTCACTGACTTCGGAAATCCCCATGAAGGTGCCGGAGAAGGTCCCGTCAAATCCCTGGCTCCTCTGCAGGGCCCGGCCCACGGCGTCCATGGCCTTGTTGGAGGTACTGGTGGCCCCTGTTACCACGTCGATTTCGGCGGAGTTGGCCTCCACGAATTTGGCGGGCAGTTCAGCAATGGCTGCCTGGAAGGGCTCGTAGGTGTAGTTCTCGTCTTTCTCCTGCCCCTTGTCGTTGAATTCCTTGAGGGACACAGCGGCGATGGCCCCGTCTTCGATGACCACCTCTACCCAGGCATAGCCCCGCTCGTTGGCTTCGGAAACAGCAGTGTAAGTACCGTCTGTGTACTCGGATCCGTTTACAGTACCGGGATTCTCCACGACGGGGTCGGTTCCGCACCCGACCAGAAGAAACACTACCAGTAACGTGCTGATAACCAGAAAAGCTCCTTTTTTCATTTCTCTTCCCCCCAGATAGTTTTTTGTCTTTGTTATAAATTTCTCTTGCTGCAGCGAACTTCTTTGCGTTTATTTTAGCCTATTTTTTTTTGAGCGTCTTGGGTGCTTCCGGCACATTCACCTGGTACATCTGTACCTATCTGATGGTTTTTGCCCACACAAAAAAAAGCGCCCTTCCCGGCGCCCGGATTGTGCTGCCTTCTCCGTCCCGAACCACCCTTCCGCCTTCCCTATTGCCCCTTCCGGGCCCTGAGGGCCCGCTGAACCCTTCCCAGGGCCTCTTCCAGGACCTTTCGGGGGCAGGCCAGGTTGACCCGGAGGAAACCGCGGCCCTCCGGCCCGAAGGTGTGGCCCGAATTGAAGGCCACCCCCGCCTCCTTGAGGAAGAAGTCCCGGAGTTCCTGGTCATCCATCCCCAGCCTGCGGCAGTCCATCCACACCAGGTAGGTGCCTTCGGGGGGTATGACGACCAGCTCCGGCAGATGTTCCCGGAGGTAGTAGAGGAAAAACTGCAGGTTCCCCCGGAAGTGCTCCAGAAGGGCCTCCAGCCAGGGCTCCCCGTGGGCATAGGCGGCCGCCGCCGCCGCCTGGCCGAAGATGTTGGGGCGGCTGAAGCCGCTGCCCTGCTGGACATGCCGGTAGCGCCGGCGCAGCTCCGGGTTGGGGATGATGGTGCTGGATACCTGCAGCCCCGCCAGGTTAAAGGTCTTGCTGGTGGAGGTCAGGACCAGGGAGTTCCCGGCAAACTCCGGCGAAAGGAGGGGAAAGGGGATGTGCCGGCCCGAAAGGATGATATCGCCGTGGATCTCATCGGAAACCACCAGCACCCGGCGCCGGCAGCAGATGCCCCCCAGCCGCCGCAGTTCCTCCTCCTCCCACACCCGGCCCACGGGATTGTGGGGGCTGCAGAGGATGAGGAGTTTCACCCCGGCATCCAGGGTCTCTTCCAGGCGGGGGAAGTCCATCTGGTACCTCCCCCCCTCCACCTTCAGGGGGATGGCTGCCACTTGCCGGCCGTTTTTTTCCACAGCGGCGAAGAAGGGGGGATAGGAGGGGGTCTGCAGGGCCACCCGGTCCCCGGGTTCGGTGAAGGCCCGCAGGGCCATGATAAGGGCCGGGATGACCCCGGGGGAGACGGTGAGCCAGCTGTCCTCGATCTCCCAACCCCAGCGCCTTTTCAGCCATTCCTTCTGGGCCTCGTAGAGACCGGGACAGCGGGCCCCGTAGCCGTAGATGCCGTGCTTTGCCCTCTTGAGAAGGGCCTCCCGGACTTCCCGGGGGGCCTCAAAATCCATATCCGCCACCCACAGGGGCAGGACATCCCTGACCCCGAAATAGTCTTCTGTATCATCCCACTTCATGCAGCCGCTGCCCCGCCGCTCTATAACCCGGTTAAAATCGTAGGACATATGAGACCCTCCTCTTCTTTTCCCGTCCCTTCCTTTTTCGCCGCCGCCCCCTCCAATACCTTTCCGGGCCGGCAGGGCGAATATTTAAAACTCTTGAAGGATAATAAAGGGTTTGTGCAGAAAAATATAGTTACAGGTTTAACAAAGAGCCGAAAAAATGGGTGAAAGGGAGGAATGTCTTTAATGTCCATGGTAGAGAAATCGTGCAGCGAATTTTTGGAAGTTCTCGCTTCCAAGGCCCCCGTGCCGGGAGGCGGCGGGGCAGCGGCCATGGGAGGCGCCATCGGTATGGCCCTCTCCAATATGGTGGGGAATTTGACGGTGGGCAAGAAGAAATTCGCCGATGTGGAGGATGAAGTCAAGGAACTGCTGGAAAGAGGCTATGCCATCATCGAGGAACTGAAGGTCCTGGTGGAGAAGGATGCCGAGGTCTTCGAGCCCCTGTCCAAAGCATACGGCTTGCCCAAGGACACCCCGGAGCAGGTAAAGTTCAAGGAGGAGACCATGGAGAAGTGCTCCAAGGATGCCTGCTCCGTGCCCATGGAAATCATGCGCAAGTCCTATGAAGGCATCAAGATCCACGAACGCATGGGCCAGATCGGCACCAGGATCGCCATCTCCGATGTGGGCTGCGGGGTGGCCTTCCTGAAGGCGGCCCTGGTCAGCGGTTCCCTCAATGTCATCATCAACCTGGGAGCCATCAAGGATGCGGGCTACGTCCAGGCCGTCACGGAAGAGATGGACCGCCTGGTGAAGGACGGCAGCAGGATCGCCGATGAGACCCTGGAGCTCGTCATCGGTAAAATAAAAAAATAACTAGGAGGTCTTTTTAACCCATGGCTGAATTACTTAAAGGCAAAGCCGTCGCCGATGCAATGAAGGACGAACTCATCAAGAAAGTGGAGGCCCTCAAGGTGAAGGGCATAAACCCCAAGTTGGGGATTATCCGGGTCGGCGCCAAGCCCGACGACCTTTTCTATGAGGGGGGCGCCAAGAAAACCTGCTCCAGCATCGGCATGGAATACGAAGTTTTTGAATATCCCCAGGAGATCGATCAGGAGGTCCTGGAGAAAGCCGTGATGGACGTGGGAGGGAAACAGGATATCCACGGCATCCTCATGTTCGCCCCCCTGCCCAAACACCTGGACGAGAAAAAGATCCGGTCCCTGATCCCGGTGGAAAAAGATGTGGACTGCATGACCCTGGGCAGTGCCGGCAAGGTCTTCGCCGACGACCAGACGGGCTTCCCCCCCTGCACCCCCACCGCCTGTATGGATATCCTGAAATTCTACGACATCCCCTTGAAGGGCAAAAAAGTGGTGGTCCTGGGCCGCTCCCTGGTGGTGGGCAAGCCCGTGGCCATGCTGCTGCTGCGGGAGCATGCCACCGTGACCATCTGCCATTCCCGGACGGAGAACCTGCCCGAGGTATGCGCCGGAGCCGATGTTCTGGTGGCGGCCGTGGGCCGGGCCAAGATGGTCAAGGCGGACTATGTCAGGGAAGGCCAGGTGGTCATCGACGTGGGTATCAACGAGGACCCCGACAGGCCCGGCAAATACTGCGGGGATGTGGATAGGGAATCCGTGGAGCCCATCGCGGCCAAACTCACCCCTGTCCCCGGCGGCGTGGGTTCCGTCACCACGGCCGTCCTCTGCAAGCAGACCATCATGGCCTGCGAGCTGCAGAACAGCTGATCCACAAAAAAACCTTCCCGGCCGGGAAGGTTTTTTTATTTCAGGGACGTTGCCACCTTCAAGAGCTCCTCCTCCTCCAGGTCCCCCGCCAGCAGGAAGTCCACCCCCCGGCCATCCCGGAACTCCAGGAAGTACCCCCCCTCTTCCCAGGGGGCCGTGAAGCCCTTTAGCCCCCCGATGTCTACCGCCTTCCCCGGGCCCCTGCCGGCCGGGTCCAAAAACAGATTTCCATCCCCCTGGGTCAAAAAAAATCTCTCCCCGCCCCGGCGAAATTCCAGGGTCAAGGCGAAGCCTCCTCCCCCCTCCTGCCCGTAGGCCCCGGAAACCCGGTAATCCGGGGGCCTGTACCCGGGAAGCTTGACGGCAAAGGTGGCCAGGTCCTTCAGGCGGCGGAAGTCCTTCAGGGCCCCCTCGTCAAAGGCGGGATACAGGGGATGGTCTTCGTTGAAAACCTGGATGTTGACGCCGCCGGCGATAAAATAGGTGACGGAGCTGACCAGCTTCCGGCCTCCTTGTGTTAATTTCTCCGGGAAAAAACCGTAGAGGCCGGCGCTGAGGACCAGAAGGGCAGCGCAGGCGATGCAAAACTTCCGGGCCATGTTCTTCAGCCGCTTCTTCCCCCTTTGGATCTCCAGGTTCCTGATGATCCGTTCAAACTGGCCCGGAGGAGGCTTGACCGCCCCTCCATCCAGGCCCGACTTCAGGATCTTTTCGATGGCCCAGGCCACCTCAGAACTTTCAGAACCCTTCCTGCCCATGGTCAACCCCCTCCAGGATTTTTTTCAGCTTCTCGAGGGCCCGGTGGTACCGGGTCCGCAGCAAGTTTTCGCTGACGTTGTATTTCTCCGCCATCTCCCTGTAGGAGAGGTCGTAAAACAGCTTTTCCGACACCACATCCCGGTAGCCGGGATTCAGATAGCTGATCAGGGCCCTGAGCATCTCATCCTCTTCTCCCCGCAAATAGCAGATTTCGGGATGGTACTCCAGGTTGGTATCGGCGCGGTCGGTCTCAAAAACCCGCTCCACCAGCAAATACTTCCGGTTTTTCCGATAGTAGTCCATGGACCGCCGGATGGCCGCCCGGGCCAGCCACCGGCAGAAGTGGTCCTCGTCCTTGAAGGTGTCCAGCCGGGGAAAGGCCTTTTCAAAAACATCCTGGGCGATGTCTTCCGCCACCGCCTTGTTCCCTGTAATCCCCAGGGCGCTTAAGAAGGGCACGGAAAGAAAGTTTGTGTAGAGTTCCTGAAAGACTTCTATGCGGGATTCCGGAAAGGCACCAAGCTTCTGGAATAAGGACATTGAATACCTCACTTGTGTTGAGATGGTCTGCTGCATCTGGGCTGCCAGAATCATATGCCATTCTATCCTACTAACGAAATACGATTGGGTTTTGTTACACTTTTCCGGAAAAATTTTAAATTTTTTTAAGTTCCGGGCCGCATCCGCATCCAGCAGGATAACCAGGGAGCTGGCGATGAGGTCCAAACAGAGAGAAAGGAAGGCTCTGACGGTTATAACCGTTCAGGAGCCTCCCGTCCACGTCCATGATAACCATGTTGCCCTTGAAGATGGCAGCCAGGGATTCCTGAAATTGCTGGATTTTAGGGATCTGGAGGACCTTTTTCATACGGCATCCCCATTGCATTCGTTTCCACAAATTAGCCTAAATTTCCTTGTTAAGAGGGATCTACGATTGAATGCTCTCTATGTCCCAGGCTTTACTCCCGTTCCCCGATGGTATGCAGGATTTCCTGCACGGCCTCCGGGTCTGCCAGGGTGGTGGTGTCCCCCAGCTCCCGGCTGCCGGCGGCGATCTGCTTGAGGATGCGGCGCATGATCTTGCCGCTGCGGGTCTTGGGCAGGCTGGTGATGAAGTGGAGCTCTTCCGGGGTGGCGATGGGCCCGATGACCCTGCGCACGTGGTCCACCAGTTCCCTCTTCATCTCCTGCGAGGGGGACGCCTTTTTCAGGATGACAAAGGCCAAGATGGCCTCCCCCTTGATGGGGTGGGGGTAGCCCACCACGGCCGCCTCCGCCACCTCCCGGTGGCTGACCAGGGCGCTCTCCACCTCCGCCGTGCCGATGCGGTGGCCGGCCACGTTGATAACATCGTCCACCCGTCCCATCAACCAGTAGCAGCCGTCCTCATCCACCCGGGCCCCGTCCCCGGTGAAGTAACAGCCGGGGAACTTGCGGAAATAGGCGTCCAGAAAGCGGTCGTGGTCCTTGTAGAGGGTCCGCATGATGCCGGGCCAGGGCCTTTTCATGACCAGGTAGCCCCCCTCGTTGACGTCGCAGGGGGTGCCGTCCTCCCGGAGGACCCGGGGTTCCACCCCGAAGAAGGGCACGGTGGCGCTGCCGGGTTTGGTGGTCACCGCCCCCGGCAGGGGGCTGATGAGAATACCCCCCGTCTCCGTCTGCCACCAGGTATCCACCACGGGGCACCTGCCTCCCCCAATGACCTGCTGGTACCAGACCCAGACTTCCGGGTTGATGGGTTCCCCCACCGTCCCCAGCAGGCGAAGGCTGGACAGGTCCCGTCCCCGGGGCCAGCGGTCCCCCTCCTTCAGAATGGCCCGGATGGCGGTGGGGGCCGTGTAGAAGACCGTCACCTTGAACTTCTCCACCACTTCCCAGAAGCGGTCCGGGCGGGGGTAGTTGGGAACTCCCTCGAACATGAGGACGGTGGCCCCGTTGGAGAGGGGGCCGTAGACCACATAGCTGTGGCCCGTGATCCAGCCGATATCCGCCGTGCACCAGAAGACGTCCTCCTCCTTCAGGTCGAAGATGTAGTGGCTGGTGGAGGTCACGTAGGTCAGGTAGCCCCCCGTGGTGTGCAGGACCCCCTTGGGCTTTCCGGTGCTCCCCGACGTGTACAGGATAAAGAGGGGGTCCTCCGCATCCATGGGCTCGGCGGAGCAGGGGGGCAGGCTGTAGTCCGCCGCCATTTCCTCGTGCCACCAGAAATCCCGGCCTTCCGCCATGGTTACTTCGGAGCCGGTTCTTTTGAGGACCAGGACCTTTTCCACGCAGGGGCACCCCGCCACCGCTTCATCCACCTTCTCCTTCAGGAAGAGTTCCCTGCCTCCCCTGAGGCCGCCGTCGGCGGTGATGACCATTCTGCAGGTGCTGTCCAGGATCCTCCCCCGGATGGAATCTGCGCTGAACCCGCCGAAGATGACACTGTGGACGGCCCCGATGCGGCTGCAGGCCAGAAGGGCCATCATCAGCTCGGGGACCATGGGCAAATAGATGGCCACCCGGTCTCCCTTCTGGATGCCGTGGTGCAGCAGGACCCGGGCCAGCTTGCACACTTCCCGGTGGAGCTCCCGGTAGGTAAAGGTCCGGACCTCCTCCGCCGGCTCCCCCTGCCAGATGAGGGCCGTTTTGTCTCCCCGTTCTGTTTCCAGATGCCGGTCCAGGCAGTTGTGGGAGACGTTCAGTTTGCCGCCCAAAAACCACTTGAAGATGCCCTTCTCCATATCCTGCTCCAGAACCTTCTCCCACTTCTGAAACCAGTCAAGCCTCCCGGCTTCCCCTGACCAGAAACCTTCGGGGTCCTCAAGAGACTGGTCATAGAGCCTCCTGTAGTCCTCATAGGAAGAGATATGGGCCTGCCGGCGAAATTCCTCCGGCGGCGGGAACTGGCGCTGCTCCTTGAGTATCGATGAAATGCTTTTTTCCGTTTCCATGCAAGACCTCCCTCAACTTCTGTTGCCCCGACAATAAGGGGAACTTGTCTTAATATTTTTAATTATTATGTATTCAACCTTCCCTTCCCCTATTCCTGCTTCCCCGGTGAAAAGTGCCGCAGGTCTTACGCCTCTCGTGAGAAAGTTATCTGAATGGGCCCCGGCCGCACAAAAAATGGCCCGTTTACAGCGAGCCATTTCCCTGACAGCCAAAGGTTGGGTCAGGGTGGCAGGATTCGCTGGTACATTCGTACCCAATTGCTCCGCTTGAAGGCAAAAAAACAGCCCCCGCTGTAAAACGGAGGCTGTTGCCTTTTAAGGACTAGAGCCTTGCAATGTAGAAGGCCGGTGAAGTCCAGGTTTCCCAGTGGTGAACCGGATTTGCTCGATCCCCCGGTTCTATCCCGGTGTTATCGCGCTGTTAGGGCGTCGTAGGCATTGACGATGCCGTGCCCGAACTTGGGACTGAAACCCCGTCTGCCAACAGGGTCCGCCGTCTGCATGAGGATGGCCTCAACCTGGGCCGGGCTGATGCCAAGGTTCTGGGCGTAGATCAGGGCGGCCACCCCGGCCACCTTCGGG
>PWVN01000031.1 GCA_003561835.1 Syntrophomonadaceae bacterium | reverse complement strand
TTCAGGTGATCGATGAGGATGTTTGTGTCGAAGAGAATCATCACGGTCACTTCTCCTCCTTCAGCCGGGCGTCCAGTTCCCGGCGCAGACCCCTTACATAATCCAGGGAATCGATGTCATCCCTGTCCTTCCAGATCCCCTCTGCTGCCGTGATAAGCTCCCCGGCAGCTTTTCCCCTGTTTTCGGCAATATACCTGTCAACAGCTTCCCGGATAAGCTCCGCAAGAGGCTGGTTCTTTTGGGCTGCAAGAATTTTCAAATCCTTCTTCTGCGACTCCCGAAGATAGATCTGGGTTCTTTTCATCTGGATACCCCCCCTCTAGATATATACAGTATCATTATACATTACATTTGTCACCGGAACAATTCCTGCCCTTCATGAAATACCGTCCGGGCCGCAAAATGTTTTTCTTCCCTGGTATTGAAATTCATTGGGGGCAATAGTAAGATAAGAAAAGACAGAAGAAAACGAGGAGGTAGGGTATGAACAGGGTAGAAAAAGCGTTGATGCACGCGCTCTTTGTCCATCTCCACCACAATATCGACAAGGCCATCGACTTTGGGATGTTCAAGGAGCTGAACGAACAGGTGGGCAAAACCTGGCCCGGGAGCCTGCTGGTGGGCCCCGAGGCCAACGACGACGCGGCCGTCTTCCATATGCCCGGCTGCGGCCTGATGGTGGCGAAAATGGAGAGCCACTGCTCCCCCTGCGTCCCCAGGCCCTACGATGCGGCGGCCACGGGGGCCGGCGGCGCCATGCGGGATGTGGTGGCCATGGGGGCCCGGCCCATGTTCCTGCTGGACTTTATCGGCACCCGTTCCCTGGAGGAGGAAGTGCTGGTGGGCCCCTGCGGCTTTGACGGGGAGTGCACCTGCGGCGGCTGCGAAACCATGACCAGCGGTGAGAGAGTAAACATCCTGGTACAGGGAATCCGGGATATGTGTAAAGCCATGGATGTTTTCGTGGTGGGAGGCGGCTTTTCCACCTCCTTCAGCGACATCGTCCCGGCGGTGGTGGTGGCCGTCATCGGCAAACTCCTGTCCGACAGACCTCTGACCAAACCGGCCAAGCGGGCGGGGGACCGGCTCATTATTGTGGGGGAAACGGATGACGACGGCAACGATACCCTCTACCGGGCCGGCCTGGTGAAGGAGATGCGTCCCGCCGTCGCCCTTTTTGGAGAAGAGAGGGCCACCATGGAGGCAGCCCTGGCAGCCATCCGGACGGGGAAAATCCACGCCTGCTCCGACCTGGGGGCTGCGGGGATCGGGGCGGCAGTCAGCGAGTCCGCCCGGTTCGGGGGCCTGGGGGCCCGGGTGGACCTGTCCAACGCGCCCCTCAGGAAGCCCCAATTGACCCCGGAAGAGATCCTTATCTGCGAAACCCAGGCCCGCATGCTCTTCCAGGTGGCAGCAGAGGATGCGGCGGAGGTGATGGAGGCGGCCCGCTCAAAAGGGGCGCCGGCAGCCGTCATCGGGGAAATCACCTCCGGCAGGGAAGCCGTCTTTTTCCACGGCGGGGCCGAAGTGGCCCGCATCCCCAACGAGGCCCCGGCGGATTTTTTCAGGTGAGGAAGGGAGCGCAATAACTGCACGGGAAGGGGGAGGAATACCTTACTGGCGGAGCCTCCCTGCAGACAGCGAGGAGGTATTGACATGATTACTGCCGTCCTGCAGCAAACAACCTCAGCATTATGAAGGGTCGGCCAAAGCGGCCCTGTAGGGCCCGGAATAAATATTGTCCTGCTTCTTCTTTTGGGATTGTTTGTGCTTTTCTATATTCTAAGGTACCTTTTGGATTTTTAAGGATCTTCTACCCCGCTTCTGCGAAAGAAAAATGGCTTTCAGGCGGTTCCCTGAAAGCCATTTTTTCTTTTTGGAAACATTAGCTTCTGCGCTCTTTTTGTATTTCCTCCACGCCTTCCTTGAAGCCTTTGGATGCACCTCTGACGGCCTCCGATACCGTATACTTTATATTTTTAGCCTCATCCATGGCAGCCTCCGATGCGTCCCGGGCAAACCGGGCAGCCCTGGAACTCGCCCGGTCCACTGCGCTGGAAACGCCCTCAGCGGCGTTGTTCGCCAGCTCCTTTGCCTTGAGGCCGGCTTCCTTGGCCCCGTCGGTCACGCCCTTGACAATGTCCCTGGCGGTTTCCTCAACTTTTTCCTTGCTGGGCTCTGCCTTGCTCATGGCTTTGTCCATGGCCTTGCGGCTGATTTCCTTGATGGATTCTTTCAGGTCTTCGCCTTTCTCGGCAGACTTGACCACGGCTTCCCGAACATTTTTTCTGACTTCACTTTCTCTCAGTGCCATT
The DNA here is from genome assembly GCA_003561835.1 of Syntrophomonadaceae bacterium. Lineage (GTDB taxonomy): Bacteria > Bacillota > Dethiobacteria > PWVN01 > PWVN01 > PWVN01. The sequence goes on along the minus strand of PWVN01000031.1, from coordinate 6,142 downwards.
GTGATTCCTCCTAATCATGTATTTGACTTTTTCGACTGCTTCCTTTCCTGTAGGTGACAAACTGCCAGTGTTTTCAGGGCGGGCAGCTTTCAGCCGCCCTTTACCACCAGGACGTCACAGTTTGCCTCCTGAACCACGGCATTGCTCACACTGCCCATGAAGACCCGCTGCAGGCCTGTCCGCCCTTTATTCCCGAGCACCAGAAGGTCGCAGTCTTCTTCGTCTGCCTGCTCCAGGATCATCGAGGCCGGATGCCCCTCCAGAAGGAGAGTTCGGTATCTGACCTTATTTTCCTCCAGGTTCTTTGCTGCTTCTTCCAGGATTTTTTTCCCGGCGTCCCGGACCTTCTCATTGATATGGGCGGGAACCGCCACAGGGGTGTAGCCCGCTCCGTAGGGCGGTGGGATCTGGATGGGTTGATGCACGTGCAGGAGGGTAACCTCGGCATCTTCCACGGCGGAAGATATCTCGGCAGCCCTGCCGACAGCCTTGCTGCTCTCTTCCGAGCCATCCGTGCAGACCAGGATATTCATGAATCTTCCTCCTCGAAACTCATTGGCTTGTCTCCAAGCCTAATACAATTATATCCCTTTCCGGAGGCGAAATCTTCTTCCCGGAGAGATAAGCCTGAAACCTGCAATTAGGAGATAGGGATAAAATTTGTACCAGTATATGGTATATGGATGGGGGAGGGGAAGGGATTGGGAGGGGCCGGAGAGAAGTAGTAAGGGAGAAAATTGCAAGGGGGTGTGAGGAGTGGACAAGGAAGGGTACAAACTCCTGCACAGGATCAACCATACCTTCTCGGAAATCGTCCTCGCCGACGGGGGGATGGAGCAAATCGCCCAGACCCTGGCCGATTTCTGTCGGGCCCAGGTGCAGGTTATCGATATGGCGGACCGGGTAATCCTGGATGTGTCGGCCGGTCCCGAAGAACTGCGGCATGAAGACCCGGCCGGTTCCGTAAAAAAGAAGGTGGTGGTCAACGACGAAACGGAGACCTTTGTCCGCCTGGCCAAGTTTGAAGGCCCTGTAGAGGACATCGACACCCTGGCCCTGGAAAGCGCCGCCCAGACCATCGGCTTTATTATCTTGAAGGACCAGGTGGCCGAGGAAGTGGACAGGCAATACCACCACGAATTCCTGAACGAGCTGGTGGACGGCGGGGTCACCTCCCGGGAGGACATCATCCCCAGGGGGGCTTACTACGGGTACAATCTGCACAAACCCTATCTGCCCATGATCATGAATATCGATTCCCTGGACGGCCTCTTCCCTCACAGGGATAAAAAGGACTCCCACAAAATGCTGAGGAAAACCTTTGGCGTAGTGTTAAAGACCTTTTTCAGCCATTCAAGGGACAGCATCGTGTGGAGCCGAAAGAGCAATATCATCATCCTTTACCCCGTCCCCGGGGAGCTCCTGGAAGATGGGGGGGGGTTTGCGGGCCCAATAAAGAAATGGGCCTGCCGCACTGCCGCCAACATCAAGGAAGGGGTTGAGAAAAGCATCGATGGGATTACCCTGACTGTGGGGCTGGGAACCCTGTACCAGGAGGCGGCCGGGATCAGCCAGGGATACCGGGAAGCCCTGGACGCCATGGAGACGGGGAAGACGGTGTGGGGCAGTGGCAGGGTCTACCACTACTCGGACCTGGGCATCTACAAAGTATTCGTCAAATACCCGGATAAAAAAGACCTGGCCGCCTTCGTCGAGGAAACCGTCGGCCCCTTGATGGCTTACGACCGGGGGTCTAAAACAAATTTCCTGGGAACCCTGGAAGAGCTTTTGGACAACTGCGGCAATCAAAAGAGAACGGCGGAAAAGCTTTTCATCCATCCCAAGACCCTGGCATACCGGAAGGGGAAAATCGAAAAGATCCTGGGCATCTCCCTGGACGATGCCGGGGATGTTCTCAATGCCCATACGGCAGTGAAAATCCGCAAGGCCCTGGGCAAGAAATATTTCTCCAAACAGTAGGAGCATCCCCGAAATGAAAAAACCCGGCAGCAGTGCCGGATTTTTTCATTTTCTCTCAGTCGATAATCTCCATCATTTTGCCGCAGCAGAGGGGGATGACCTCCCCGGCCTTCACGATCAGGACTTTGTTGCAGATCTTGCAGTAGGCATCCACGTCTTCTTCCGCCCGGACTTCTGCGAAGGGCTGGTCCTGGGGATTCAACCCTTCGATGTGGAAGGAAGCGAAGGCGTCATTCTTTTCGGGGACATACTCCCCGATGGGAACCATTTTCCTGCTGTACCCCACGCAATCCACCATGATCTTCCAGAGAGCCTTCAATTTTGCCTTTTCTTCGGCGTTCTCCGGGTAAAACATGACACGGCTTTTCTCCATTTCGATCCTCACAAGTATCCTCCTTTTTTTCTGCAGCCTATAACCGGTGCGTAATAATATTTATTATAGCATAAAATTTTTACCAGGTGATCTTTTTTTTCTTGTCTAAGCAGGTTCTGCAACCAGTCTTCCTGTCTTTTATTTAACCTTCAGCACCGCCGTGAAGGCCTCCTGGGGAATTTCCACCCTGCCCACCTGCTTCATCTTTTTCTTGCCTTCCTTCTGCTTCTCCAAAAGCTTTCTCTTCCGGGTCACATCGCCGCCATAGAGCTTTTCGGTGACATTTTTCCGCAGGGCCTTGATGGTCTCCCGGGAGATCACCTTGTTCCCCATGGCGGCCTGGATGGCCACATCGAACATCTGGCGGGGGATGATATCCTTCAGCTTCTCCACCATCTCCCTGCCCCGGTTGTAGGCCCGGTCCCGGTGGGTGATGAAAGAGAGGGCGTCCACCTTTTCCCCGCCCACCAGAATATCCAGGAGGACCAGCTCCGAGGCCCTGTAGCCCAGGAAGGTGTAATCCAGGGATGCATAACCCCGGGTCCGGGATTTCAAGAGGTCGAAGAAGTCATAGATGATTTCCGCCAGGGGCAGGTGGTAAGACAAGCGGATGCGGCCCGAATCCAGGTACTCCACCGTCTTGAAGATGCCCCGCTTCTCCTGACAGAGTTCCATGACAGCTCCCATGTAGTCCCCGGGCACAAAAACGGAGGCGTCCACGAAGGGCTCCTCGATGAAGTCCCGCTCCCCCGCCGGGGGCAGCAGGGCCGGGTTGTCCACCTCCGCCACCTGGCCGTTTTTCTTTTGGACCCGGTACACCACGTTGGGGGCCGTGATGATGAGGCTCAAGCCGTATTCCCGCTCCAGGCGTTCCTGGATGATGTCCATGTGCAGCAGCCCCAGGAAACCGCAGCGGTACCCGAAACCGAGGGCCATGGAGGTCTCGGGTTCGTAGGAGAGGGCCGAGTCGTTGAGCTTCAGCTTCTCCAGGGCCTCCCGCAGGTCCTCGTAGTCCCGGTTGTCCTGGGGGAAGAGGCCGCAGTAGACCATGGGCACCACCCGGCGGTACCCGGGAAGGGCTTCCTTCGCCGGGTTTGCGGCGGAGGTGACGGTGTCCCCCACCCGGGCATCGCCCACCTTTTTGATGGAGGCGATCAAGTAGCCCACCTCCCCCGCTTCCAACTGGCCGGCGGGGGTCATGGCCGGCTGGAAGGTGCCGGTTTCGCTGACTTCAAAAACCTTGCCCGTGTGCATGAACTTGATCTTATCGCCCCTGTGGACACGGCCCTCCATCACCCGGATATAGGCGATGACCCCCCGGTAGGTGTCGTAGTGGGAGTCGAAGACCAGGGCTTTCAGGGGGGCCTCGGGAGGGCCCTGCCGGGGGGGAGGGATTTTCTCTACCACCGCCTCCAGGACTTCGGTAATCCCCTGCCCCTTTTTGGCCGAGATCAGAAGGGCGTCCCGGGCCCCGGGGCCGATGACATCCTCCAGGTCCAGCCGTACCCTCTCGGGGTCGGCGTTCTCCAGGTCGATTTTGTTGATGACGGGGATGATTTCCAGGTGGTGTTCCAGGGCCAGGTAGACGTTGGCCAGGGTCTGGGCCTCGATCCCCTGGGCGGAATCCACCACCAGGAGGGCGCCCTCACAGGCAGCCAGGCTCCGGGAAACCTCGTAGGTGAAATCCACATGTCCGGGGGTGTCGATGAGGTTCAGGATGTAATCCTGGCCGTCAGCGGCCCGGTAGTTCAAACGGACGGCCTGCAGCTTGATGGTGATGCCCCGCTCCCGTTCCAGGTCCATCTGGTCCAGGACCTGTTCCTTCATATCCCGCTGGGCGATGGTCCCCGTCACCTCCAGGAGCCGGTCCGCCAGGGTGGACTTGCCGTGGTCGATATGGGCGATGATGCAAAAATTGCGGATGTGGCCAGCCTTCAAGGGTATCAATCCTCCAAAAATTCCTCATGGTATTATTAATCCTCTTCATCCGGGAGCTTCAGGATGACCAACAGCTGCTGCTTGCCGAAGGCCAGGGATTCCTGCCGGGTCTCCACCGCCAGGTCGATATCGTTGGGCCCGATGAGCCTGCCCCGGTCGTTGACGGTTCGCCAACCCATCCCCTCCACGTAGATCCTGGTGCCGAAGGGGATGTTGGGGCCGGCGGCGGCCGTTTCCCCCGGGATGACCTTTTCGCCGCTGGCCGTTAGGGTCGGGTCCCCGGCAAAATCCCAACCCCGGACGGCATCGCCGCTCAAGGGGGCGTACATGGTGATATTCATCACCTGCACCTGGTATTCTTCCGATGAAACAGAAAGGAGGGCCAAAGCAGGCTACCGGGGGCCCTGGGGCCGCATCCGGGCGACAAAGATGCTGTGGATGTAAGAGTTAAGGTTCTTCTGGATGGCCTTGTTGTTCAGCTCGATGGCTTCGGAGATCCTCTCCGCTGCCGCCGGGCTCAACTCCGGGCCCTCGAGAAGGGCCAGGATAGCTTCCTTGGACAGGCCCAGGTTCAACGTAAACCCCTCCTTTATTTTCTGGAACAGGATGCTTTCTGCGGGTTGAATATGACGGCCCCTTCCGGATGCTTGTGAAGATATCCGGGTTTTGATGTATAATAGTAAGGGAAAGGCTGTCCTTTTCCCCCGGTTTCTTCTATTATAACCCGGGGGGAACAAAAGGGACAGACGAACCGTCTAAAGAGGAAACACTTTTTTGGGAGGGATTTTGGTGAACAAGCCGTACAAGCTGACCCTGCTGCTCGTCCTGGCCCTGGCCCTGACGGGCTGCAATGCGATGCCGGCCCCCGTCATGGGGAAGCCCGAGGAGAGCATCCTCGGGGCCTTTAAAAAATCCACCACCGGCCTCGGCAACCAGTTTGGTTTCGAACTGTATGCAGAGCTCCTGGAGGAAGGGGAGAACCTCCTGATCTCCCCCGTGAGCATCGCCCTGGCCCTGACCATGGCCTACAACGGCGCCGGAGGCGAGACCCGGGAAGCCATGGCCGAAGTCCTGAAAGCCCGGGGCATGGACCTGGAAGAACTGAATAAAAATAATTTGGCCCTTTTGTACTTCCTGCGTACGGCGGATCGGAAGGTCGCGCTGAACATCGCCAACTCCCTCTGGATGCGGCAGGGATTTGCCTTCCATGAAGACTTTTTGGGCCGGGTGGAGAAGTATTACCTGGCCACTGCCAGGGAGCTGGATTTCGACGACCCGAAGGCGGCGGGCACCATAAACCGCTGGGTAAAGGAGAAGACGGAGGGCTTGATCGACGAAATTGTTGAGCCCCCCATCGACCCCATGACTGTCCTCTTCCTGATCAACGCCGTTTATTTCAAAGGGGAGTGGACGCAGAAGTTTGAAAAGGAGGCCACCAACCCCCAGACCTTCCATGGTGCAGCGGGGGAGCAGGAGGTCCCCATGATGTACCAATCGGGGCGCTTTGACTATTACCGGGGGGAAGGCTTCCAGGCCATCCGCCTGCCCTACGGTGAAGAGGAACGGATGGCCATGTATGTCTTCCTCCCCGATGAGGGAGTGGGCCTTAAGGCCTTTCATGCCGGGCTGACGGCGGAAAAATGGGAGGGATGGCTCTCCCGGTTTACCGGGGGGGAGGGAACCATCCTGCTGCCCCGCTTTACCCTGGAGTACGAAAAATCCCTGAAGGAACCTTTGCAGGCTCTGGGCATGGGCCCGGCCTTTGCCCCCGGCGAAGCAGATTTTACCGGGATGGTCCCCGGGGGTTCCCGGGATGACCTCTATATCAGCGATGTCAAGCACAAGTCCTTT
>PWVN01000068.1 GCA_003561835.1 Syntrophomonadaceae bacterium | reverse complement strand
CCCGCCAGAACCGGCGTAAGGAGCCTTTCCACCTGAACCGCCGTGTCCCCCACATCCGCATCCAGAAAGGCCACCACCGCCGTCCCCGCCGCCTGCAAGCCTTCCTCCAGGGCCCCGCCCTTGCCCCGGTTGCCGGGCAGCCGGATGACCCGGGCCCCCGCCTCCCGGGCTAGCTCGGCCGTCCTGTCCCGGGAGCCGTCGTCCACCACGATAATCTCCGCCTCCGTCCCCAGGCCCTCCAGGCTTTTCAGGGTGGCAGCGATATTTTTTTCCTCGTTGTAGGCGGGAATGATGATGGTCACCCTCTCCCCGCCGTTCATGGCCCCTGCCCCTGCCAGCGGGGCTTCAAGGGCTTAAGCTCCCTTCCGGACAAAAGGCTGAGAAGGGCCATCCTGCCCGGGGCCGTGTCGATGTAATCGATGACCCTCACCCGGTCCCCGGCCCCGGCGGCGATGGGGGTGCCCGGGAGGAAATAGTCCTCCAGGACCACCAGCCTGCCGGGGCCCGCCAGGGCTAAGACCCCCTCCAGAAAGGCCCCCGCCCTCTCCTCCAGGGAGATGCCCCCCAGGACCAGCAGGATTGCTTCCGGCTCCACGGCCCCTCCATAATCAGCAGCCGCCCTTCCCGGGCCGTAGTCCCCCGGGGGCTCCCCTTCCCCGAGGAGGCGCTTTGCCAGACCGAGGATTTCCTCCAGGGCCCCTTCCAGCTCCGGGCCTCCCTCCCCTGCCCCTGCCTCCACCGTCTCCGTCAAATGGATGTGCGGGTTCACCTTCAGCCCGAAACGGGACAGAAAGTCGCAAATTTCCCGGCCCCGACGGTAATCCAGGGAGATGACCGCCACCTCCAGACCCTCCAGGTCCTCAAGGCTTTCCCCGGGCAGCAGTTCCTCCGCTGCCCGGTCGTACAGGCTCAGGAGGGCATCCCGCTCCCCCAGGTCCCGGTCCAGGTCCGCCACCTCCTGCAGGGCCTGGTAGTAGCGGTATTCCAGCTGTTCGATGGCGATCTTCTGCTGCTCCACCACCACGCTGCCCGCCAGGGAGGTCCCCACCAGGATGCCGATCCCCAGGGAGAGGAACATGGCCATCAGGGTGACGATGTATTCTTTCAGGTTGATCACGGCGAAACCCCCTCGCCCTAGAATAGAAGCCGGATGCGCAGGATCAAAAGCCTTAAGAGATGCTGCAGCAGGGGGGAGAATAGGATCATGAGGACCACGGGCAAAACCGCCGCCGCCACCAGCCACCACAGGAGCCTGCCCTGGTACCTCCCCTCGTAGAGCTGGCTGACGCCCCGGGCATCCACCAGCCGGGAGCCCACCTTCAGCCGGATCAAAAAGGTGCTGGCCATCCCGGGCCGCCCCTTTTCGAGAAAATCGATCATGTTGGAGTGGGTGCCCAGGGCCACGATGAGCTCCGCCCCCTTTTCGTAGGCCAGCAGCAGGGCGATGTCCTCGCTGGTTCCGGGAGCCCGGAAGAGCCGGTAACTAAGGCCCAGGGAACGGCATTTCTCCGCTCCGGGGGCCCGGCCGTCGGTGTAGGCGTGCAGGATGATCTCCTTTCCCTGCCTCAGGGCCTCATCGCTGACGCTGTCCATGTCCCCGATGATGATGTCGGGCTTAAGGCCGAATTCCAAAAGGGCGTCGGAACCGCCGTCCACCCCCACCAGGACCGGCTTTCGCTCCTCGATATAGGTGAGGATAGCCTTCAGGTCCTGCCGGTAATTCCGGCCCCGGACCACCACCAGGACGTGCCTGCCCTGGATCCGGGTGCGGATGCCGGGGATCTCCACACCTCCCAGGATCAGGTGTTTCTCCCGCTTGGCAAACTCCAGGGTATTCTGGACGAATTCATCCAGGAGCCTGGCCGTATTCCCCGAAGCCTCCTTGAGCCGGCCGGCCAGGCCTTCCCCCGTCAGGACGGCCCCCTCCGCCAGGGGAGTCCTCCCCTTCAAAAGCCGGCTGCCCCGCAGCTCCAGGGTCTCTCCCTCCCGGACCAGGGAAAAGATGCCATCGTCGGGCAGTTCCAGGAGGGGGATCCCCTTTTCCATGAGCAAAGCGGGCCCCCGGTTGGGATAATGCCCCGTGATAAAGGGCCGGGTATTGATCACCGCCTTCACCTTCCTCTTCAGCAGGCCCTCGGCGGCAACTTCATCCAGGTCGGCATGGTCAATAACGGCCAGGTCTCCCTGCTCAAGGCGGGAGAAGAGATTTTTTGTCCTTCTGTCCATCCGGACTTTGCCCCGAATCCTGCCGCCGGCATAGATATGCATCACATCCCAGGGAGTCGCTTCCTTTAGTATGCGGTAACTTTCCTTTTCTATGAAAAATAGCGGCCAAAGAGAAAGGGGCGCCCGCAGGCGCCCCCTAAAGCCGTCCCCCTCTAGTGCTAGGCTTCCTTTTGCCGGTAGGTAAGCCGCAGCCTGTCCGCCACCAGGGCGATAAACTCCGAATTGGTCGGTTTCCCCCGCTCGGTGTTGATGGTATAACCGAAGAATTTTTTTATGGTATCGATATTATTCCGGGACCAGGCCACCTCGATGGCGTGGCGGATGGCCCGTTCCACCCGGCTGGAGGTGGTATCATATTTTTCCGCGATCCGGGGGTAGAGGACCTTGGTGACCATCCCCAGAAGCTCCACTTCCTCCACCACCATAAGGATGGCCTCCCTCAGGTACAGGTAGCCCTTGATATGGGCGGGAATGCCGATTTCGTGAATGATGCCGGTTACTTCCTCCTGAAGGTCCTTCTTGTTCTGCCTCGGGGAAGGCGCCGGTGTGTAGCCGCCGGCGCTGGGGCGCTGGCCGGCCAGCTGCCGGATCCTCTCCGCCAGGACATCCATGTTGAAGGGCTTCAACATGTAATAGGATGCCCCCAGTTCCACCGCCCTCTGGGTTATGGCTTCCTGGCCAAAGGCCGTCAGCATGATCACCTTGGGCATGGGGTTCTCCTTCATGGTGCCCAGCTGTTCCAGTACCCCCAGACCGTCCAGATGGGGCATGATGATGTCCAGGAGCAGGACATCGGGCCGGGTTTCCTTGACCAAGGCCAGGGCCTCTTTACCGTTAAACGCATTGCCGATAATTTCAATTCCGGGCTGCTGGGATAAATAATCTGTCAAAAGTTCGCTGAATTCCCTGTTGTCATCCGCCACCAACACTCTCAGCATACAAAGACCTCCCTCATTAGATTCATTAAAGAATTATTCGACATTTGGTTAATTATTCCTTTCTATTTTAAAACTTTTTTTCTTTTTTTTTCTTATTTTTCCCCCAAAAAATTAGAGGTCCTCCAGGACCTCTAATAAACCCGATTCCAGAAGCATTCCTTCCAGGAAAATCCCGTAGCCCCGGGCGGGGTCATTGACGAAAACATGGGTTACAGCGCCGATGATCTTATCCCCCTGGATGATGGGGCTGCCGCTCATGCCCTGGACGATGCCGCCGGACTTCTCAAGGAGCTCTTCGTCGGTGATCCGCAGCACCATGTCCTTGTTGTCCCGGCCGCCCTGTCGGTTCACCTTCTGGATCTCGATGACGAATTCCTCGATCAGGTCTCCTTCCACCACCGTCAGGATGGTGGCCGGGCCTTCTTCCACGTCCTGGGAGAGGCCGATGGGCAGAGGCTGGCGGTACAGAGGGTGGTTGTCGATCTGGTCCAACCGGCCGAAGATGCCGGCTGCCGTGTTCTTCTCGATGTTCCCCAGGATGTCCTGTCCTTCCACGAAGACGCCGCTCTTTTCCCCCGGGTACCCGCGCCGGGCTTCCCGGATGCTGACGATATCCGCCCGGACGATCTGGCCATCCTTTATATCGATGGGATTGTGGGTGTCCACATCGGAAATCACGTGGCCCAGGGCTCCGTAGATCCCCGTTTCCGGCTCATAGAAGGTCAGGGTTCCCACGCCGGCGGCGCTGTCCCGGATGTAGAGGCCGATCCTTTGGCTGCGGTTCTCCTGGCAGAAGAGGGGTTTTACCCTAAACTCCAGGCTTTCGCCCCCCCTGAAAACCGTGAGGTGCAGGGTTTTGCCGCCTTCGCTGCCTTCCCGGATGAGCTCCGCAGCATCCATGAGGTCCGTTACCGGCCTGCCGTTGATCTCCACGATGACATCCCCGATTCTTATGCCCTCTTCCTTGGCCGGAGAAATCAGGCGGTCATGGTCGCTGATGAGGTTGTACCCCACCACCAGGACTCCCTCGGCCTGCAGTTTGATCCCGATGGAGTGGCCTCCCGGCATGATGTGCTTTTCCGGCAGGACAAAAACTTCCATCTGCCGCAAGGGAATCACCCCGAAGAGCCTGAAATCCAGGGTCAAATTTCCCAGCTGCACCGCTTTGAAGGAAAGGGGGCCGTTGAGGCTGTTTCCCCGGGGGCTGATGCTCTCTTCGTTGACCAGGAGGATTCCCTCCTGGCTGCCCCGGATGTGCAGGTTAAAGGGGGAGCTCAGGTCCAGCACGTACTCTTCGCCCTCCAGCAGCGTCAATTTTGGCGCAATCCCGAAAAACATCTGCCAGGAAAAGGCAGCCGCCAGGAGGATTCCCAAGGAAAGGACAAAAACCAAGAATATGTTCTGCCATTTTCGGCTATATACTACTCTTTTGTCATTCATATCGCTTTAATTGCTAATCACCTCCATATATCTCATGTTTTCTCTTATTTTTTTCTGTTTATGCCCTTAACATGTCCGAATGAGGCCTTTTTATACTAAGTAGTTAACATAATACCGCGGTTAATCCTGGGCAGCAAAAAACTGCCCTGTCATCAGAGCAGTCCCGGAAATCTGGTATTTTCTTGTAATTTTTTTATTTACTCCTGTGCTCCTCCGCCCGCTCCAGGATGGTCCTGGCATGGTCCAGGGAACCTTTCTCGCCCCCGTCCAGCATGCGGCCGATTTCCCTGACCCGCTCTTCTCCCTTCACTTCCCGGACAGTGGTGACGGTGCGCTGATCCTTAAACTCCTTGCTGATGCTGAAGTGCCTGTGGCTCAAGGCGGCAATCTGGGGCCAGTGAGTGATGCAGATTACCTGGTGATTTTTGGCCAGGTTCAGGACCTTTTCACCCACGAACTGGACGGTACGGCCGCCGATGCCCGCATCCAGCTCGTCAAAAATCAGGGTGGGCACCCACTGCCACTGGGCCAGGATATTTTTCAAGGCCAGCATGATCCGGGAGAGTTCGCCGCCGGAAACGATTTTTTGCAGGGGTTTTTCCGGTTCTCCCGCGTTGGCGGAGAAGAGGAATTCCACGGTGTCAGAACCCTGGGCCGAAATCTCCCGGGGCAAAAATTTGATTTTAAAAAGAGCGTTCTCCATGGCCAGGTCTTTGAGGTGCTTCCCCATGGCCTCCTCCACATCCCGGGCCATGGCCTGCCGCAGTTCCGACAGCCGACGGCCGATGCCCGTTAGGGTCTTCTCCAGGTCTGCCTTTTCCCGCATAAGCCCCGCCAGGGTTTCTTCCGCCGTCTCCAGTTTCTCCTTTTCCGCCGCGATTTCCCCGGCATAGCCGAGGATCTCGGCGATGGAATTGCCGTACTTTTTTTTGAGCTTTTCGATTTCGGCGATGCGTTTCTCCACGTCCGCCAGTTCCAGGGGGTCCGATTGGATGCCGTCGCTGTAGACCCGAAGCTCCCGGGCCGCATCCTGGAGGATCTCTGCCGCACCCAGGAGGGTTTCCCCATGCCGGGCCAGGCCCTCATCCAGGCGGCTGCCCTCCTCCAGGGAGGCAACGACCCCCTGAAGGCGGTCCAGCAGGGATTCCCGGCCGCCGGAAACCGCCAGCTCGCTGTAGGCCTCAAGGCTTTTCCTGGCCAGGGTTTCCGCGTTGGCCAGGAGGGATAGGCGCCGCTTCAGGTCTGCCTCCTCCCCTTCCTTGAGGGCGGCACTGTCAATCTCCCGGATTTGAAAGGTCAAGAGATCCAGCTTCCTGGCCCTCTCCCGCTCGTCCAGGGTTAGATCGGCGGCCTGGGCGGCAATTTCCTGGAACCTGCGGTAGCGCTGTTTGAGATCCTCCTTTAAGGGTTCCACCTGGTGGCCGCAGAGGAGGTCCAGGACCCGCAGGTGCTGGCCCGGGTCCAGCAGGGACTGGTGCTCGTGCTGGCCGTGAAAGTCGATCAGGTGGCGACCCATCATTTTTACCAGGGAAAGGGGGATCACCAGGCCGTTCAGGCGGCAGAGGTTCCGTCCCTGGCGGTTCACCTCCCGGGAGATGATGACCTCCCCCTCCTCCCCCAGGCCCAGCTCCGCCAGTTCTTCATCCAGGGAGGATTCCCCGGGGAGGCTGAAGATACCCTGGATGAGGGAACTCTCGCTCCCTGCCCGGATGTTTTCCGTGGCGGCCCGCTCCCCCAGCAGGAGCTTTAAGGCCCCCAGGATGATGGACTTCCCCGCCCCCGTCTCCCCGGTGAGAATATTCAGGCCCGGCGAAAAATCCAGGCCCACGTCCCGGATCAGGGCAAAATTCTTTACCTCCAGACGTGTCAGCATGGGATTTCTCCTCAAAAATTTGTTTTCTTGAGCTTGTAATGAAGAAGGTTGTAGAAGGTCTTTTCCTTGAAGTTGACCAGTTTGGTCTGGTGGGGGGAATTCTTCACGATGACCTGGTCCTCGTTCTGCAGGGTAAACCCCTGCTGGCCGTCCACCGTCAGGACGACTTCGGCATGCCGGGTCAGCACCTGTATCCGGATCTCATCCTCCTTGTGGACGATGACGGAGCGGTGGTGCAGCAGGTGGGGGCAGATGGGCGTGATGATGAGCACGTGGAGGGAAGGGTTGACGATGGGTCCGCCGGCGGAAAGGGAGTACCCGGTGGAACCCGTGGGGGTGGAGATGATGACCCCGTCCCCGGGGTATTTCTCCAGGAAATCGTCGTTGATGTAAGTTCGAAGCTCGATGATGCGGGAAAAGGGGCCCTTGGAAATGACCACGTCGTTTAAGGCCTCGTAGCGGGCCATTTCCTGCCCCTGGCGCAGGACCCGGGCCGAGAGCATCATCCGACCCATCACCTCGTAGCGTCCCTCTAGTACCTGGCGGAGGCCTTTTTTCAGCTCCGTCACTTCCAGGGCCGTGAGAAAACCCATATCCCCCAGGTTGATGCCCATGATGGGCAGTTCCGTCCCCACCAGGTCCCGGGCCACCCGGAGGATGGTGCCGTCCCCGCCCAGGACCAGGACCAGGTCGACCCGGTCCTTCCAGGCGGAAGGGGGGGCAAAGCAATCAGGCATTCCCAGGGCCTTTGCCCCTTCTTCATCCAGAAAAAAGGGGATCCCTTCGGCCTTAAGGAAGGTAATGATTTCCTGGACCGTTTCCCGGGTAATATCCTTCTGCCAGTTGGGTACAATAGCCAGGCCCTTCATAGAAAACCTCCCACCGTCAGCAACAGGAATAGGAGAATCAGGATGATCATGATGAGGGAGAAAACCACCCCGCCGTACAGGGGGTTCCTGGGGCGAAAGTTGAAACTGACCTTCTGGATCTTGTCGGCATCGGGGTTAACGAAGAGGATGCCGCTGGGGTTGTACATGCTGTGGAGAAGCAAAAGCCGGTTCCGTAAAACGGGGCTGTTCAGCCGCTCGCTGTCCTCCGAGGACCGGAGAAAGACCAGGTACCTGCGGCCGTCCTTTTTCACGGCAAAATCTGCCCCCACCCTGAAGCTGTGGCCCTTGTCATTGGTGCGCATGTGGACGGTGGAGCTGTAGGGCCCGCTGCACCGGGCGTACCCCTTTTCTTCCAGGTACCGGAGGGCGGAGACATCCTTGCGCCGCAGGGGCTTGGGTTTTTCCACCCCCTGTTTCAGCATCTGGTAGAGGATGACGGCCGTTATAATTATGGCCAAAAACAATAAATCAATCCATCTCATTTGCACCACCCTCTACTTAATTCGTCAGAGGGCAGAAATTTCCTTTTTAATTTTTCAGCCTTTCGTGGGCTTCTGCAATAATTTCCTCGATGGGGGGCGGGGCCTTTGGCGGGTTGCTGCGGGCGAAATGGGCCAGGTATTCGATGTTGCCTTTGGGCCCCTTGATGGGGGAGTAGGTGAGGTTGTGCAGGTAATACCCCCGGGAGAGGGCCTGCCCCTGAACTTCCTCCAGGACCCGCTGGTGGGTTTGGGGCTCCCGGACCACGCCGCCCCGGCCCACCTGCCCCTTCCCCGCCTCAAACTGGGGCTTGATGAGGGCCAGGACCCGGGGAATGCCCAGTTCCTTAAGGACGGGGAAAACCAGGCGAAGGGAAATGAAGGAGACGTCCACCAGGGCCAGGTCCACGGAGGCACCCTCCAGGTCTTCCCGTTTCAGGTGGCGGATGTTCTGGCGCTCCAGGTTTACCACCCGGGGGTCCTGCCGCAGGGACCAGGCCAGCTGGCCGTACCCCACGTCCACGGCATAGACCCGTTTGGCCCCCTGCTTCAGGGCGCAGTCGCTGAAGCCGCCGGTGGAGGCCCCCACGTCCAGCAGGGTCTTCCCCTCCACCTCGAGGGCAAAGTCCCCCAGGGCCTTTTCCAGCTTCAGGCCGCCCCGGCTTACATAGGCGGGGGCTCTGCGGACCACCT
>PWVN01000231.1 GCA_003561835.1 Syntrophomonadaceae bacterium | reverse complement strand
TACCAGCGAAGTCGCTTAAGGTGGTTAGTATCTCCAAGTCAGGGAACCAGGATGATGAATGCTTTGTGGAGATATTAGAATCTGACAGAAAAGCAATATCCCAATCACTTGTAGGGTCGTGGTCGCTTCTGGCCCTGGAGCCAAAGAGAACCAGGAGTTTGAGGAAGGGATGGCGATCAGTAATTTGGGTAGATGATGTAATGATTTTAGCGAGGTCTATCATAGCTAAATAGTGAGCGACTCAGGAAGAGGTTTAAGGACTAGACTATTTGGCATGGTTAAAACTACTGAAATCAAGCTGTTTGTATATCTAGGGGTCTAATGTAAGTAATCATGATGGTTTTGGATTGAGAGCCAGATGGTTGATGGAAAAGCTTGATATTTGGGTCAGTGCCTTTTCTACTACCTGAAAAAATGCCAGGTAATTCGACAAAGCCAATCTCTGGATCATATTTATATGGATCGGCTACACCGAACTGTGCTCCATTTTTGTCAGCACCAATGCGTATCACAATATCTTTCGTATAGGCCGACCCCCATCTCAGGGGTGCCATTAACCAGCGAGTTGTTTCTTGATCATAGACCCGCTCATACACATCAACATTGGCATATTGATTGATAGCATGTCCTTCTTCTTTTTTAATAAGCAAGCGATCTAACGGTACAGAAACCTTAGGAAGCTGGGCGGAGTTTTTCTCCCAGTCGCCCTGAGTACCGTCATCGAAAATGAGTGTGGCTGAAGGTGTCCAGCTCCGTGTGATGACTAAGCCCTTTTCGTAGGATGGCTGGCAAGTCAGATCTGCGCCGTAAACATAGTCATGCAACATCGAAAAAATTTCGACTACGCGGTAGTCGTCAATATGCTCTGGGCGACTAACACAAGCACCAATTGCTTTCGTATCAAAGGTTTCAAGATTGCGTAAGGCCTTCTGATACGTCTCCCAGCCTGCTTCATCCAAGCTGTTAGCGAACTCTGGGATGCGATCGCCAAACAAAATCACTTTTGCATCGGGTACATCCCCTTTACGATTGCATCGCCCTGCTCGCTGAATGAGATTTTCTGGCGGGCAAATCTGAGAAATCAGCGTTTCGGAGTTCAGGTCGCATCCGACTTCAATTGCGCTTGTCGTAATCAGAATATAAGGCTGAGTATTTTGATCACGCCGTTGGATTTTCCCATAGATTCTAGGGCGCTCTTGATCGGCCAAGCGGCCATGATAAAGAAAGAGCCGTCTCTCCGTTGAACCAGCCTCAACTTGTGGCTTGAGTTGACGGTAAATAGCGGCAGCATCCTTGACGGTCTGCACGACGGCAAGAATACGACGATCAGGCTGGGCTTTCCATTCATCTTTGATAAGTTGAACAACACTGGTTTGAAAAGCCTCAGGGTGCTCGCCATCCCTTACAACGTTATCTATCCATTGAAAGCTGCGCTGATTAAGATATGGGCGCTTCAGTGTTTCTTCCTGATACTCTCGCAGTGTCTGCACTCTTACATCGTCATCCACGTAGTCAATGGTTTCCAGATAGTCGAAGCTTTTCACCAGTTGCTGGGGCATCGTAGCCGTCATCAAGACCAGAGAACGACCAGCCTCATAGAGCGATCGCACCAAACTCTGGAAGTTAGTGAACGAGATATCGTCATAGCTGTGAGCTTCGTCAAAGCAGAACAGGCAATTCTCTTGATGAATACGATGTGGGAAGACAAAATTCTTTTGTTTCTCCCCAAATGAGAAGTACCGATATAAGAACTTATCCAATGTAGTGAGGATAATATTTCCCTTATAAAGATGCCGCCGAGGATTAACTTTAGGTTTTCCCACCCCGCCATTTTGGTAAATCCAGCGATTCATTTGAGCGCCTGTATCCACTACAAGAGAAAGCTCTCGATCCTGATTTTCAGGCATTGCTGAAAACTCTTTCAAGTACTGATCAATACGCTGTCGTTGGTCTTCCAGCAAACTTCGGGCGGGCAAAATTAGAAAGAGGCGATAGTCATTAGCGAGGGCTGGAAATACAATTGACTCCGTTTTACCTGAACCTGTAGGAGCTTTTAGCAAAACGGCTGGATACGGATTCTGCTTGCTATCTAGGGCCTCTGCCAGTTTTTGCTGCATTGGGTTAGGCGTGAATTGCCGTAGCCTCTCATAAAGGCTGTTTGCCGATAGGCGAACCTCACTTTCTGTCGCTCGGGGTCTGAGCGTAACTTGAGTGGTTTGAGCAACAAATTTTTGAGGTTGGGCCTGCCACCATTCTTTCACATCTGATTTCAAGTGAGCGGATAGTTTCTTATCATCAAATGACTGATTCTCGACAGACTGCTTCAACGCCTGAGAAAACGGCATACACCAAACAGCTAAGGGAAGCTCGACCTCATACTGATCAAATTTCCAAGGATCAACAAAGAAAATACTTCTATCAGTCTCTGATTGAGTGATAGTAAAATCCATGAAGGTCCGAGTTTCGGCTTGATCTGAGTTATTGAAGAAACGACAAGCGACTTCTGCTTCTATTTGGTCGCACATCTCCAATATGTAGAGTTCTTTAGCATAAGCCAGGGGCTCAAAACTCAGGATGCGTTTGTATTCATCAGCCTTCACTTTGAGTTGATCGTTCTCTTTAAGGCGATCAGAAAGCGTTTTCAGCTTATAAGCATCTCGACAAATGTCATGAGCAGAGAAGTCATGATGCCCTTGAGCCAAAAGCTCAACCCAGGGATTATCTGGCTGACTTGCCTCGAACCGATGTCCTCTGAAGGAATAGATAACTTTGATGCCATCACCTTTACGTTCTAAGGTGATACCAAATTTCTGCGGCTTCCCAACATCATGAAGCTGTGCAGCCTTTGTCACTCTGCGGCGTGATGCAGTCTTTTCGGCCTCATTTGAGCCAACATATTCCTGAGACAGCCAGTACCGAGCCAGTTTCCTGACATTGGCAACATGATTTCCCAAAGGTTGAAACAAGATTTCATCAGGTATTTTCTGCCTTTCGTCGTAGAATACACGACCAAAATCAAAGTATCTAGGCATGAACTTCACCTCTCAGCAAATTGACGAGAGCTAGGGGAATGTAAATGTCTTCGTGATCGGTGTAATACTCCAGCATGGGCGGATTTCCTAAGTCTTGGCTAAAGTAGCCTGCTACAAAGGGAATAAAACCCTCGATATCGCTGGGCTCGCTGTCTAAGAAACCGGATTGATCCGAATCGGATGGACTATCACTGAAATGCTGATAGCGATAAAGGTTATAGATATCGCAGCCACCGACGATTTGATTACTTTGCAGTAGAGCTTCCATCGGTAAGACGGTTGAAGGCATCGCCGCAACGGTCGCTCGCTGTAGCTCTAAAATCTCTGAGGCCTCGGCAACAAAGGCAAATCCTTCTTTGCCCAGTTTGCACCCATAGGCTTCCAAGTCTTGGAAATGCTCTAATCCTTCCGGCATATCTGAAACGACGTAACCCACCAACTCCTCAGTAATGAGATATTCCCAGGTGTGGAGCTGAAAATTTGCTCTGTCTTTTTCCTGGTAAATCTTAGAAAAGGAGTCATGGTTGAACTCTCGCATTCCCTTTCGATAAGTGCGATGGACGCCGCACCAGCTTTCTCTAGCAGGATAGGCACCCAAGGCCAAATATCGAGGGGGAAGCGCGTAGGTTGGGGGATTTTCTTTGTTGATGCGAGTTTCGGGTAACTCCAGCCCGACGCTCAACATTCCTAACCGCCTGAGAAAGCCTGACAAAGTTGTCGGCGGCACGAAAGGATAGGTCGCAATATTGAGGATTGACCCCGGTAATATGCGAAAGGTCATCCCTGCTGTCGGCTGGAGCGTCAGTTTTACGCAGTACATGATTTACGCCTGCAAAACGGTATCGACAAACTGGCTGGAGTAATCTTGCAATTTTTCAAGCGCAGCATCACCAATCCAGCGATCGAAGTGAGTTCGCTCAATATGATCTGTGCTGTTGTCTGGTGTACGTGCCAGGCGAATGAAATCCGAGATTGCCTCTTCAGGACTGGTTACAGATGGCGAAATTACAGGTCGCTTTCCGCGAGGGACAAGATAGCGGTCAACCACGACCAACGGCATTTTGTCATCTGACTCAGCCAGGGCAACGCCTTTTGGGTTTCCAGAGCCAATGCGAGCTAGGGAATCTAAGAAGGCATAGGCGACCGAAGCAAACTCCTGGTCAGTTACGCTGAGGGCATGGTTTGAAATGGGATAAAGCAATCCCGGTTGGTTGTACTGCCGCTTGAAGGGGATTGGTGTTTCATCTTTCTGGTTAACTAACCGAGCTGGATGCATAGCTCGCTGCTTGTCTACCGGGTAGAGGTTTTGAACAGCTACACCACCTCCGTGGGTCACTCGACCAATGAGAGTACGTTTGCCTGGGTCTAAAGCTCCATAAGGTCCGCAGATTGGGCAGGCTGGCTCAGCACAGGTTTTTGGGATACCGCATTCCTGCTTATCCCCGAGCAGTTCACCACTTTTGACCGGAGCCCACAACAAGCAGCGCCGTTCTACACCTCGACGCTTTGTTGGCGAAATGTAGCATTTCTCTAGAGCCTGACCATTTTTTGTTTCAAGCTTGATCATCTCGACCAGATTCACATTGACCTGTACTTCGTCACCCAAGTACAGCTCTTGTGAGCCTTCGAGAATAGCATAGATATCAAAGTGCAGACGAGGTTTTTTGGCATCCGTTTTTGGCAGTCCAGTTGGCATGATTACTTCTCGCTTGTAGATTTTAATTTGCGTACTAATTCAGGAAAGCGGGTGTAGAGAGAAAGCTTGAGATTGTAGGTCAGCTCTTTCCAACCTTTGTCTTGGGAGTAACATTTTTGGTTGGCAAAATGCATATAAGCCTTACTCACATCGTCAGCATAGAGCTGTATGTAGGCACTGCCTTTGTCGTCTTTATCTTCACGGCCAGAAATAGCTAAGTCTCCAAGTAACACGAGGGTTTGGCTATGGATAAAGTCATTGCCGGGACTGTGATATAGCCTTGCCTCAACTCTTTCCTTTGTCGTATCTCCCAATGTGGCATAATAGCAGAATGCTATCGCATCATCAGATTTCTCGATTATCTTGCTAACCTCACGAGCCGTATACTTTTCATCCTTCTTTTGTTCTTCTGATTTTTTTGCTCGACTTTCTAGCGCACTCACAAAGGCATAGGTCAAGCCCGTTAGTGCAGCTATATCTCGGTAGAGTTTAGCGCGTTGCGATAGCTGTAAATTTGAGTCCATAAAATCTTTGATTTCCTCCCAATAAATTGATCGTGTTTGTTCGAGCTTGAGTCGGTCAGAGATGCTGGCGATCTTGACTAAAGAGTAGTCAGCTAAGTACGGCAGATCCTGCTGGATATACCGAATGGCGTCACCCAAGCCCATGTTGATGTCCTTTCCGCCAGTGATGATGGATTGTCTGTAGCTCTCCATCAGACCTTTGATGAACAGCAGATGCCGACTAGGAAGCTCGATTTCACTGCCTTGCAAAACCAGCCAAAATTTGAAATCTGCTAAAACTTCTTGAGGAAAGATGGAGGCGACTTTGGCTAGCGCATATTGAACTTGACCTAGTTTGGGTGCCGCTAAATCACCCTTGTTCGTGCGATCAGAAGCCAAGACAACATATTTGCCTACGCTAATATGCATTTCCTTATTGGTTAGCATCCGCACATAGTCTTTGAGTTTGATAGAAGAGGATGCTAGTTTGTCAACAGGTGATAGTCGGAGAATAATACTCTCATCGGTCACCTTCAGCGGTGATGCAAATGCCAAAGCTGAACAGGAAGCACAAATATGGGGCCGGCCTTCACCTGATGAAGACTGACGACGTTGAGAGGGACGCTCAAACATGAATCGGAGCACCTGCCACTGAGCAGTTTTGGGATCTAAATCGACCCCACAGGCATAGCAGAATGCCTTGCTGTCGTCTCCTGCTGAGCGGACATATAACGCTTGAGGTACTTCAGAAAGCAGAGGTGGAGGTAGAGAGGCAAATTTCTGTAATTCAAGGAGCCGATACATCTCGGTGATGCACTGCGTGAAGATATCGCCCCGAGTGGAGTTAATTTGGTCGGTTGCTTTTCTATCAAAGCGTTTAGCGATCTCGCTGATTTTCTGGAACGTTTCAGGATGAAGTTCTTGATCGCGCTCCACAAACTCAAATGGTTGATGTCCAACTTCTTGAAGGAGTGATCGCTTTTCAATGAGCCAATCTTCAGAAAAGACTATTTTTGAGGCAAGTTTGTCTTGTTGTTTTTGAAGCTTGCGCTGTTCTTTCTTCGGCAAGCTGTCATCAGACAGTTGTGTTTCTAGCTGGGTAAGTTCTGCCCAAAGCTCTATTTGCTCATTGATATTGCCAGCAAAGGATTTTTCAAAATACTCGTTATATTTTTTGGCCTCCTTGGCTTGCATTGCCTCCTTGTCCGCAAGGTCTTTCGCCTTCGATTGAAGGTCTTTCGCCTTTGCCTTCTGTTCCTTATCAGTTAAATCTGATGTAGCCAGCTCATTCTGCAGCAGATCAACTTCACTCTGAAGGGTCTCAATCTGTCGTCCGCGCACAGTCTGTCGCTTTTCTACCGCTTGAATAACGGCCAAGTACCAGGCAGCGATTACATCGGCCTGATGCCTGGTCAGAATAGGAATATCAAGCGTGCTGAATCCTCGACCTGAGAGTGTGACTGCATTCAGCATCACGATGAAAGTCTGAACCAATCCTGGCATCTGTAGCCGACTGTCGCCGTAATCTGAGAAGGCAACTTTTTTCAGAAATGTTTCCCATAAAGCAGCAAAGTCATGTGCTGCTTGACCTGGAATAAAAACCTGAACATGGCGATCACTCTCATCAAGAACGACAATCTGATGCGTCTTCAGCAAATACTCCAAAAACCGATCAATGGCACTCTCAATCGCCAGTCGCGCTTGCAGTTCTCCAGGCAGCGGAGACTTGTAAAGGATTTGGGTTCTCCCAATGCATTCAGAACCAAAATTTACGGAAGTTCCATTGATTTCGATAGAGGGGGCAGATTCTGGAGTTTGACGATTGGCTGTGCGGATCTGCCGCATCAGTTGCGGTTTATGGAACGCCCTTGCAATGCCTTGCAAATCAATACATTGAGTTGAGTCAGCCTTTAGTGCTGATATGACTGAAGTTGCCAACAAGGGAGGAAAAACCTCAGCAGCAAGGGCACTGAACAAAATTTTGGCGTCGTTATCCATGGCCGTAAATGTCCACTTTGTAGTCATTTGGACAGCGCGAGAGTGAAGGCACTCCCGCTAAATTTGCCCTTTTAAGTTAGCTTGTTCCCTTTGGGAAGGGAGACCATATAAGGGACTTAAGCAGCCCAATCTGCATAACTTGTCACCTCACCTTCCTCATTAAGGACTACCGAACATTGAAGTTCTTGAATTTTCTGAAGAAAGTGCTGGATTTGGTAGCGAAGTTCCTCGATCAGAGCTTCATACTTGTCGATTTCACGGGCAATGTAATCAGGATCCATACTGCCTCCTTACTTTTCGGTATCAGAAACAGGCCGAAGGACAGAGACTCGTGCTACCTTGAGGTTGCGAGCAACAAGGGGAGAGTCGTCTTTCGACTTTCCCCAACTTTAGCACAGCTTTTTGTAGGTCGTGCATAAGATGAGGCAAGCACTGGCCTTCTCTGTCAAACCGTGTTGCTCTAGACTGATTCTTAGCCTCTCAAGCCCAATAGGGATTGAAATGTGCAAAAGAATGAGGCTTTCAGAGACTTCTCTCTGACCGAACCCCTCTCAGGGATACGAAAAAGCCAGGGCTTGCTCTGGCTTTTTTGCTTGAGAGTTTGTGAACATACTGCGTCATCTGCTTTAACTCCACTTACCGAACTAACCGATACTCAAAAAGCCTTGAATTGGCTCGCCGCTTTTCCACTTGCCAACCCTGCTGCTTCACCGCTCGATGCAGTGTAGCCGAAAACCGATGCCCCACCTTCTCCACCAACTCCCTGGTGGAATGCCACTGGCCATCTCCTAGCACCTGTGCCAGCCTTTCTGTCATGGTCATTACGTTTCCCCTTGCATTACTCCCGATATAAAAGACAAACCCTGCAACCTTAAGCAAAGCGACACAAAACAGAATGCTCCGGTACAAGGTGTAACCTGCTGTTGCAAACCCACCTCAATCCGGCGGCAAATCAGACTCCCGCAATTGCCGGTAGACCACCAGGCGAGCCGCATACTCCAGGCAGGCCAAGATATCCTCCCGCTGCAACTGCGGCCATTCTGCCAGCACCGCTTCATAGGTCGCCCCATCCGCCAGCTTACGTAGCACCGCTTCCACCAACACCGTTTGCCCGCGAATGACTGGTTTGTTGTCACCAGCGCCCAGGGCAATCCGGCCCAGGGGCGATCGCCCCTCCCTATCTTTTGTCTCCATAACCTATCCGTACCTGCTGGTATGACCCCATGGTGGCAGAGCTACCATGGGGGTGTCTAGAGAAATGATGACAAAGTGTCCGTACAAATTTGACGCGACTCCCTATGACCCGCCAAAAACGCTCCATTACCCTATCGATTGACGAGGCCGAAAAAGCCCAGCTAGAGCAGCTTGCCCTG
>PWVN01000035.1 GCA_003561835.1 Syntrophomonadaceae bacterium | reverse complement strand
TTTGCGCAAAATCCGAAAATGCCCGGGTTTCAGGGTATCTTCCGCGAACTCCAAAAACTTCTCTTCGCTGATAGGGGCCTTCTCACCCAGATGCAGGGTGGGAAGCGCCGCCCCCGTATAGTAATATTTGGTCAAGCCGTTTCCTCCTCAGCCTGTCCTCTAATACCTCCAACCTGCCACCGGGATCAGATGGCCGCTTTCAATGTTTCGGCCAGGTCGGCGGACAGGGTCTCTGCCAGTACCTCGGCAACGCCCTCGGTGGTGAAATTGTAGAAGGCCCCATCCTTGCCGCCGATGCGGAAACCTTTGGTGACCTTCGGGGATGGCAGGATTTCCACCCCTTCCTTGAAACGCTGGGCCAGCTTCCCCTTCAAGGCCGACTCCAACTCCCTGGCATCCCGGGAGGAGAGGACGATTTTCAACCCTTCCTCGCCCTTGTCGGCCCAGGCCCCGGCCAGTTCCAGGATGAGCTTCTCCGTCAGTTCGCTGCTCATGGCATCCCCGACGGATTCGGTGAGGACGGCCTCAAACTGGGCGATGATCTTCTTCTCCAGGCCGATGAGAATATCCCGGGCCGCCTGCTTGAGGGCATCGCGGCTGGCGGCTTCCTGCTTCTTGATCTCCTTCTCGGCCTGGGCCTTGTGGGAGTCCGCCTCCGCCCGGGCATTTTTGATGATGCGGGCCGCCTTTTCCCCGGCTTCGGAGATGATCTTTTCCGCTTCCCTCTCCGCCGCTTCCACACCTTCGTTCTTGATCTTGTCGATGAGTTCCTGTACGTGTATGCTCATATGCACCAACCTTTAAATAAGTGGTTAAATAAAAAAACGCATGCCTACAAATGTTTGTGGTTCGAAAATATTATCATATGAAATTAATAGTATTTCTCTGGTCATAATACCATAAAGTCAAAGTTTGTGTCAATCTTAAAAGGGCGGGCTTTAGGCCTCTCCCGGACGGCAGCCCGGACGCACTCCCGGCCTGCCAGGGGTGAGCAAAGGCCCCGGGGGGCCTTTGCTGCCCGGAGGCCCTTCGGGGGCGAGCTATCTCTCCACCACCAGGGCCACGCCCTGGCCGCCGCCGATGCACAGGGTGGCCAGGCCGTAGCGGGCCTGCCGCCGGGACATCTCGTGGAGAAGGGTCACAAAGATCCGGGCGCCGCTGGCGCCGATGGGGTGTCCCAGGGCGATGGCGCCGCCGTTCACGTTGACCTTTTCCATGTCAAATTCCAGCTCCCTGGCCACGGAGAGGGCCTGGGCGGCAAAGGCCTCGTTGGCCTCGATCAGGTCCATGTCGCCGACGGCCAGGCCTGCCCTGGCCAGGGCCTTCCGGCTGGCGGGGATGGGGCCGGTCCCCATGATGCGGGGGTCGACGCCGGCGGAAGCATAGGAGCGGATCAGGGCCAGGGGCTTCAGGCCCGCGGCTTCCGCCCGGTGGGCGGTCATCAGC
Source organism: Syntrophomonadaceae bacterium (assembly GCA_003561835.1). GTDB lineage: Bacteria > Bacillota > Dethiobacteria > PWVN01 > PWVN01 > PWVN01. The sequence continues at coordinate 7,177 of PWVN01000035.1, read as the reverse complement.
AGGAGGCAGGCGGCGCCGTCGTTGATGCCGGAGGCGTTTCCGGCGGTGACGGTGCCGTCCTTTTTGAAAGCGGGCCGCAGGCGGGCCAGGGCTTCCAGGGTGGTCCCCCGGCGGGGAAATTCATCCACGGAGAAGAGTTTCGGATCACCCTTCCGCTGGGGGATGCCGACAGGGACAATTTCTCCCGCAAAGCGGCCGCTGTCGATGGCGGCCAGGGCCTTTTCCTGGCTGGCCAGGGCAAAGGCGTCCTGCTCCTCCCGGGTCAGGCCGAAATCCGCAGCGATATTTTCCGCGGTTATGCCCATGTGGATATCGTTGAAGGCGCACCAGAGGCCGTCCACAATCATGCTGTCCACGGCCTGGCCGTGGCCCATACGCATGCCGAAGCGGGCATCGTTGAGAAGGTAGGGAGACAGGCTCATGTTCTCCATCCCGCCGGCCAGGACCACCTGGGCGTCGCCCAGGAGGATGGACTGGGCCCCCAGCATCACGGCCTTGAGGCCGGAGCCGCAAACTTTATTGATGGTGAGAACGGGCACATCGTGGGGGATACCGGCCTTGACTGCCGCCTGGCGGGCCGGGTTCTGCCCGAGCCCAGCCTGGAGGACGTTGCCCATGATGACTTCATCCACATCGGCGGGTCTTATCCCCGACCTCTGCAAGGTCTCCCGGATCACCAGAGCCCCCAGGTCCACCGCCGGGATATCCTTGAGGCTGCCGCCAAAGCTGCCCACGGGAGTCCGGACCCCTTGTACCACAGCTACGTCTACCATGCTATCTACCTCCGGCCAGTTTTTACTCCTGTCTGCTCAGGAACGTTTCGCTGCATAAGTATTAACGCAGGAAGAGCGCTCCAGGGTTCCCCGCTCCATTATAGCCTATATAGGCCCGGTTGAACAGGGGAAGAGCGGGAAGGATTGGGATAAGTCAGTGTAGGCAGTGCAGTCAGTGTAAGCCAGTGTAAGCAGTATAAGAGCAGCGCCAGGCAGCGTATGCGAGGGATTGCTTTCGGCCCAGGCAAAGGCCCGGGGAGCGGGCAGGGCTTTCTCAGCGGTGATGGCGGATGAAGGAGAAAAAGGCCAGGCCGCCGAAAAAGAGGGTCAGGTAGTAAGTGAAGAAGCGCCAGGCGGCGATAAATATGCCGATGAAGGGGGAGGGGACAAAGCTGACGAAGAGGGTGGCGGCGCTGAATTCGGCGGCGCCGCTGCCCCCGGGAAGGGGCACGTAGGAGAGGATCAAAAAGATCATCACCTGCCAGCTGATGGCAATCAGATAGGGGGGGTCCATGCCGAAGCTCCAGAGGATTACGGGGGCGATGCTGAAGTAGAGGAGCCAGTAGAGGATGGAGAAAAACAGGGGCAGGAAGAGCCACAGGGGGCCCCGCCGCCAGACATGCTTGAGGCTGGTGCGGAACCGCCGGGTTTCCGAAAGAAGGGTCCTAAGAAAGCGGGCCACGCCTTTGTTTCCCTCGTAAAGGTGGCGGGTCAGGGCAAAACGCTGCAGCAGGGACAGCAAGAAGACCACCATGCCCGGCTTGAGGATGACCAGGAAGTAAGCGAAGGAGCTGATGGCTACAGCCAGAAAGGCCCCCTGGAAGATCCGCCCTGTGGAGGCCTTGACCCCCAGGCTGCCGGAGAAGAAGATGATAAACCCGGATAAGACGACGAAGAGGGCCTTGGTGTAGAGGGAGCGCAGCAGGGTGGCGGCGGCGGCCTCACCGGGAGGTACGTTTTGGCGGCTTAAGGCCAGGATGTGGGCGGGCCACTCTCCCAGGGCCCAGGGGGTGATGCCGGCACAAAAAAAGGTGATGAGAAAAACCCGGGAAGAAAAAAAGAGGGGCAGCTGCACAGTGGAGCCTACGGCCTTGAGGAGGAATATGATGCGGAACCCCTCCACCAGCCACAGGCACAAGACCAGGAGGAAGGCGGACATAAGCCCCCAGGGGTTCAGGAGTTCCAGGCTGGCCAGGGTATCTTCCTCCCAGGTGTAGTAGAGAAGGGCCCCTATGGAGATCAAACTGAGCAAAAGGGACAGGTAAAGGCCCCGGCCCCGGCCCGTTAACGTTCCGACTTCCACCGCGTAACCACCTTTGCGATTGAAATAAAAGTTTTCCAGGCGGGGCCTTTTCCCGGCTAGGCCTGGGGGTAGCTTTCCAGGGTTATGCCGGCCTCTTTGAGGATCTCCCTGGCCAGGGAATCGGGATAAACCCCTTCGAAGACGATGCGCTTGATGCCCACGTTGGCGATAAGCTTGGCGCAGGTGACACAGGGCTGGCAGGTGGTGTACAGGGTGCCCCCGGTGGGGATCACCCCTGTGAGGGCACACTGAAGAATGGCGTTTTGTTCCGCATGGATGGCGCGGCAGATTTCCTGGCGTTCCCCCGAAGGGATATTGAGCTCTTCACGTTTGCAGCCCACTTCCTCACAGTGGGGCGTGCCGGCCACAGAGCCGTTGTAGCCCGAGGCAATCTCCCGGTTGTTTAAAACGATGACAGCCCCCACCTGGCGCCGGAGACAGGAGGAGCGGCTGGCCATGATGCGGGCTTTTTGCATGAAGATATCATCCCAACTGGGTCTCTTTTTGCTCATACTCAACCTCCAAAGTCAAATTTCCCGGTACAGGGGATAGCGCCGGGTCAGGGCCCTGACCTTCTTTCTCAAGTCCTCCCTGCCCTCCTTCGTCAGGCCCTCCTGCAGGCCTTCCTTGATAATCCCGGCGATGAGGGCCATGTCCGTCTCCACCATCCCCCGGGAGGTGACAGCGGGGGTGCCCAGGCGCAGGCCGCTGGTGACCAGGGGGCTGCTGGGGTCGAAGGGGATGGTATTTTTGTTGGTGGTAATGCCCAGGTCGTCCAGCCGATCCGCCGCGGCGGCGCCGCTGATCTTCGCCTCCCGCAGGTCCAGGAGCAGCAGGTGGTTGTCGGTACCGCCGGAGACCAGCCGGAAGCCCTCGCCCATGAGGGCGGCGGCCAGGGCGGCGGCGTTTTTGACCACCTGCTCCTGGTAGGCGGCGAATTCGGGCTGCAGGGCTTCCCGGAAGGCCACGGCCTTGGCGGCGATGGTATGCATGAGGGGGCCTCCCTGGATGCCGGGGAAGAGGGCCCGGTCGATGGCCCGGGCATATTCCTTGCGGCAGATGATAAAGCCCCCCCTGGGTCCCCGCAAGGTCTTGTGGGTGGTGCTGGTGACGTAGTCCGCCAGGGGAACGGGGTCGGGATGGAGGCCCGCTGCCACCAGGCCGGCGATGTGGGCCATGTCCACCAGGAGGTAAGCCCCCACCTCGTCGGCCACCCGGCGGAAACGGGCGAAGTCGATGATTCGGGGGTAGGAACTGGCCCCGGCGATAATCAGGCGGGGGTGGTGCTTTTTGGCCTGGTCCAGGAGCTGGTCGTAGTCCAGGAGGCCCGTATCCCGGTCAACGCCGTAGCTGAAGGCCCGGAAGTACTTTCCGGAAATGCTGACCGGGCTGCCGTGGGTCAGGTGGCCCCCGTGGCTCAGGCTCATACCCAAAATGACATCGCCGGGCTGCAGGCAGGCGGCATAGACGGCCAGGTTGGCCGGGGCCCCGGCATGGGGCTGTACGTTGACATGATCGCCGCCAAAAAGTTTTTTGGCCCGGGCGATGGCCAGTTCCTCCACCTCATCCACATACTCGCAGCCCTTGTAGAAACGGTTTTGGGGGTAGCCTTCGGCGTATTTGTTGGTCAAGACGCTGGCCTGGGCTTCCAGGACGGCCTGGCTGGCATAGTTCTCGGAAGCGATCAACTCCAGGCGGGCATGCTGCCGCTTTTTTTCTTCCTCGATCAAGGCATGAATCTCCGGGTCCACCAGGTGTAGTGTGGACACAACCATCGCCTCCTTTTAGCAGCCGCTGCCCGGTTCCTCCCGGGTCCTCTCTCCCGCGTAGCGGCCTTCCAGCTGCCGGATTTTTTCCAGACGCCCGGCATGCCTGCCGCCGCTGAAATCGGTATTGATGAAGGCCTCCACAATCCTGAAGGCCAGGCCCGGCCCCACGATCCTGCTGCCCATGGCCAAAATATTGGCATTGTTGTGCTCCCGGGAAAGCTGGGCCGAGTAGAGTTCGTTGCACAGGGCCGCCCGGATGCCGGGGACCTTGTTGGCCGTAATGGAAACCCCGATCCCCGTGCCGCAAATAACGATACCCAGAGGGAACCGGCCGGCAGCCACAGCTTCCGCCGCCTTGCGGGCAAAATCCGGGTAGTCGGTGGATTGGCTGGAAAAGGTCCCCAGGTCCTCCAGGTGGTGCCCCCGTTTTCCCATTTCCCTCTTGAGGAGTTCCTTCAGGTGATAGCCGGCATGGTCAGCAGCAATTGCAATGTCCATGTTCCTTCCCTCCGTCCCCTTCAGTCTTCCATGTCCCGTAATATTTTTTTTGCCGCCTTCAGGAGGAGCCGCTCCAGCTGCCTGGCCGTCTTGCGGTAGGCTGCCACCGGCATGCCGATGGGGTCTTCGATGTCCCCCTGTTCATCCACATACTCCTTCAGGCAGAAAACTTTTTTCCCTTCCCCGGGATAGAGGCGTTGGATGAGGTCTCGCTGGCTTTTGGTCATGGTAAGGACCAGGTTGGCTTGAGCCAGGAGGTTTTGCGTCACCGGCCGGGAGCGATGCCTGCCCAATTCCGCCCCCCGTTCTTCCAGGACCAGCATGGCCTCCTCGGAAGCCTCCCCCCCCAGGGCGGCGGCCACCCCGGCGGAAATGACCTGCAGGGAATCCTCCTCTCCCATTTCTTTGAGGAGATCCTGCAAAATACCCTGGGCCATCACGCTGCGGCAGGGATTTCCGGTGCATACCAGCAGAACCGTCTTGCTCATAGTCTCCTCCTCCAATGCAATTTTATCCTTGGGAATGCATTCGACATATTTCCCGGGAAATATTCCTCTAGTCGCACAGAAGGATATTTTCCCCTGCCGCTTTCCGCAGTCGGTTCATGACGGCCAGACCCAGGCCTTCCTCCGGGATGCCCTCGGCCAGAATGACCTCCACCCCCGCCGCATCCATCTGCCGCAGGGCGGCAAAGAGGAGACTGGCGGCAGCCCCCGGGTCCTTCCTGCCCCCCAGGTCCAGGGCCAAACTCCCGTCGACGGCCTCGAAGGGGGCTGCGGTCAGGAGGCCCACCTTCAAACCCTGCAGGCGATAGCGGCGGCACAGCCGGATTAGCTCCCGGCGCACGGCCTGCTCCTTCCCCTCCAGGAGGTACAGGGGGGCCCGGGGAGCGTAATGGCGGTATTTCATGCCGGGGGAGGCGGGGGTTTCGCCGCGGAGAAGGGGTCCGTCCCGGGGAGGCATCACTTCCGGCAGCACCTCCCGCAGGGCTTCCAGGGATACCCCTCCGGGGCGAAGGATGCGAGGCACCGGGCCGCTCATGTCCAAAACGGTGGACTCCACCCCCACGGGGCAGGGTCCCCCATCCACCAGGGCGGCAATTTGCCCCTCCAAGTCCTCCAGGACATGTTCCGCCCGGGTGGGGCTGGGCCTGCCGGAGCGGTTGGCGCTGGGGGCTGCCACCGGGACCCCGGCTTCCTGAAGGAGGGCCAGGGCTACGGGGTGGTCGGGAATGCGGACGGCCACGGTGGCCAGGCCGCCGGTGACCACGGAGAGGATGGCGTTCCCGGCCGGCAGCACCAGGGTCAGGGGTCCGGGCCAGAAGCGATCAGCCAGGGTCCGGGCCAAAGGGGAAACCGTCCGGCACACCCGCCCCAATTCCTTAAGGGCGGCGATGTGAACGATCATGGGGTTGTCCAGGGGCCGGCCCTTGGCGGCGTAGATGGCCTCCACGGCCTGGCGGTCCAGGGCATTGGCCCCCAGGCCGTACACCGTCTCCGTGGGAAAGGCCACCAGCGCCCCTTCCTGCAGAAGGCGGGCTGCCCGGCGAATCGTTTCCCTGTCCTTTTGGGGGTCCGTTACCTTGAGATAGAGGGTTTTTGTCATGGCGCCCTTTCCTGCCGCCAGGCCTTTTGGCCTGTTTCTTTTATCCTTTCGACAGCATTTTTTCCATTCCTGCCATACCGGTGAAAATGCTGGTCTCCCTGCCACGATTTTCCCATAATTGACGTCCTCGTTCCTTATCAATATAATTAAGTATAATTCAGGCATTTATACGAAGGGTGGAAAAGGCCATGGAAGAAAAATATATCAAGGAACTCCTGACCCGGGTTTCCCGGGGGAGCACCAGCCCGGAGGAGGCCCTCAAGGCCCTGAAGCACCTGGGCTACGAGGACCTGGGCTACGCCAAGGTGGACAACCACCGCAGCCTGCGGCAGGGCTTCCCCGAGGTCATCTACTGCCCCGGCAAGAGCACGGCCCAGATCAGGGAAATTGCCTGCCGCCTGGCGGGTACCAACCGGAACCTGCTGGCCACCCGGGCCGGGGAAGAGGTGTACGCGGCTTTGCAGGCGGACCTGCCGGACATCGCCTACAACCCCACTTCCCGCACCCTCTACCTGCACCGGGACCTGGAAATCCGGGGCCGGGGAAAGGTCCTGGTCATCTCTGCCGGGACGGCGGACCTGCCGGTGGCGGAAGAGGCTGCCGTCACGGCCGCTGTCATGGGAAACCAGGTAGAGAGGCTTTACGACGTGGGGGTGGCCGGCATCCACCGCCTCCTGAGCAACCGGGACAAGCTGGAGGGGGCCGCCGTCCTCATCGTGGTGGCGGGCATGGAAGGGGCCCTGCCCAGCGTGGTGGGGGGCATGGTGGCCCGGCCTGTGGTGGCCGTCCCCACCAGCATCGGCTACGGCGCCCATTTCCAGGGTTTGAGCCCCCTGCTGACCATGCTGAACTCCTGCGCCGCCGGGGTTATGGTGGTCAATATCGACAATGGCTTCGGGGCCGGATATGCGGCGTCCCTCATCAACCGGAAGGAGGACCTGCAGCCATGACCCTCCTGTATCTTGACTGCTACGCCGGGATCAGCGGCGACATGACCCTGGGGGCCCTCCTGGATTTGGGAGCGGACCTGGCAGAGGTGCGGAAGGTACTGGCCGCTTTGCAAATCGACGGCCTCTCCCTGGAGGTAAAAAGGGTTTCCAAAAAAGGGGTCGGCGCCTGCGCCCTGGAGATCAACTTCCCCCCGGACCCCCAACCCCACCGCAGCTTCCGGGACATCCGGGCCCTGCTGGCTGCGGCGTCCCTCCCGGAGGGCGTCAGGGAAAGGAGCC
>PWVN01000229.1 GCA_003561835.1 Syntrophomonadaceae bacterium | reverse complement strand
CTCCCCCCGTAAAACAAGCTTTCCCCTTAAACTCCTTCTGCCGCTTCTTCCTCACCTTCCCCCGGGCCCCCCTCTTCCCCCTCCTCTTCGAAATGGCGGCCGAAATAGGACATATAGAAATCCCAGGTGATGGGGACCGCCGCCACAGAGCTGATCCCCGTCCTCTCGATGAGGACGGCCAGGGCGATTTCCGGGTCCTCTGCCGGGGCGTAGGTTACGGTAACACTGTGGGGGGGGACCTTTGTGCCCGTCTCGGCGGTCCCCGTCTTGCCGGCAAAGGTCACCGGGTAGGGGAAGTTGCGGAAGCGGCCGGCGGTGCCGCCGGCGGCCATGACGGACTCGAGCCCCTCCTGCACGACCCGGATGTTCCGGGGGGCGGGCTCCATGTCGTAGATGACCTCCGGCTCTGCCTGGTAGATGACGCCTCCCTCCACGTCCACCACTTTCTCCACCAGGTAGGGGCGGTAATGGATGCCGCCGTTGGCGGCTATGGCAATCATGTTGGCCAGCTGCAGGGGGGTGATTTCATGCCTTTGCCCGATTGAAGCATCCATGACGGCTCCGGCGCTCCTTTCGGCATTCAGGCTGCCGGCCCTCTCCCCCAGGACATCCCTTAAGCCCGTGACCCCACCCATGCCGAACTTCATGCCCCAGTCCCGAAGCCTCCCGGAGCCTACACGGTAGCCCACCTGGTAGAAGAAGGTGTTGCTGGAGACCTGCAGGGCCCGGGATACGTTGATGGAGCCGTGGCCGATGCGGGCGTCGTAATTTCTTTTGGTGCTGAAGGGGGCGCCGGCGGGAACCCCGGGCACCGGGATGACGCCGGGGCTGTGGATCCGGGTAGTGGGGGTGATGATCCCCTCTTCCAGCCCCGCCAGGGCTGTGACGATCTTGTAGGTGGAACCCACGGGGTACCCCCCCCGGATGGCCCTGTTGAGCAGGGGGCGGTTGGGGTCTTCCTTCAGGGCGTTGTAAACGTCTCTGGCATTAAAGGTGTTCAAATCGTAATCGGGCAGGCTGACCATGGCCAGGATGGCCCCCGTTTGGGGATCCAAGGCCACGGCGGCCCCCCGCAGGCCGATTTTGGGGTCTTTCGCATTCAATTCCTCCATGACCCCCCGCATGGCCATCTCCAGGTCCCGCTGGGTTTGGGCATCCAGGGTCAGGTACAGGTTGCTGCCGGGGATGGGGTCCACCGAGGCCTCCACCCTGGTGGTCTGGCTTAAATTGTTTACCTCCACCAGTTGGGCCCCGTCCTGCCCTCGCAGGTAAGGCTCCCAAACCTCTTCAATGCCGCCATGGCGGCCCACGATATCGTTTATGCCGTAATCAAAACCCTGCCCCTGCCACTTGAGGAGCTGTTCCGTCTGAATCAGCCCGGTCCGGCCCAGGATGTGGGCCGCCAGGTTTTCTTCGGGGTAGATGCGGATGGGCTGCACCTGCAGGATCACCCCCGGCAGCTCCGTGCGCCTCTCCGTCAGTTCCGCCACCACCTCCTGGCTCACATCCGTCTTCAGGCGGACGGGGATGTAACGCCGGTAGCGCTGCTCCCAGATGAGGCGGCGGATCTCCTCCTCCTCCATCTCCAGAATCCGGGTCAGTTCCCCGATGATGCGGTCGAATTCGTCCCGGGGCAGGTCCATGACGGAGACGGTAAAGCCCGGCTTGTTGGCGGCCAGGACCACGCCCTGCCGGTCCAGAATCTCCCCCCGGGGGGCTGTCAGGGTCAGGATGCGGGTCCGATTAATTTCCGCCCGGTTCAGGTAATGCTCGTGGCCCAGGATTTGCAGCTGGGCCAGCCGGGCTCCCAGGAGGATGAAGACAAACAGACAGAGGATGACAAAGACGCGGAAGCGCCGCAGCATTTTCTTGGTCACGGGTCAACCCTCCTTAGAGGCGGATATCCCGGGGTAAGGCTGTGCTGCCTCTCCTCCCCGCATTGTAGACGGGCGGGTAGATGAGGAAAAGAAAGGCCGCATTGCCCAGGGTTTTCATAAGCAGGGGAGATGAAAAGGTTTCCCAGGAAGCGCTCACGTAAAAAAAGATGTTGATCAGAAAGAAGAGAAAAAACTCATGAAGGACGGTAAGGATAAAGGTAAGGATCAAGGGGCCCACGATGTGGTCCTTGTAGATCTCCCGGGAGGCAAAACCCGCCAGGTAGGCGGTGGCCGCCTTGCTGAGGGCAAAGAGGCCCAGGGCCGGGCCGAAGAGGATGTCCTGGAGAAATCCGGCGGCCAGCCCCAGGAGGCTACCCCGCTTCTCCCCCAGGAGGATGCTCAGGCTGATGATCAGAACCAGCAGGGGGTCGGGCTGGTAGGCCGAAGGCCAAAGAAGGGGAAAAAGGGATCCCTGAAGGACCAGGATCCCTGCGCAGAGCAAAAAAAACAGCACAACAGCCATTATCCTTCTCCCTCTCCCTCTTCCTCCGGGGCAGGTTCTTCCTCTTCTTCTTCTCCCTCTTCCTCCTCCAGAACCCTTTCCACCACGATAAAGAGTTCTTCCAAACGGTTAAAGTTGACGGCAGGCTCCAGCAGGGCGTACCGCAGCAGGCCGTATTCGTCGTCCCCCACCTCCAGCACGTACCCCAGGACCAGGCCCTTGGGGAAGAGAGGACCCAGGCCGGAGGAGATCACCATGTCCCCCACCTGCACGTTGGCCTCGGGAGGCAGGTTCCTCATGATCAGAAATCCCTGGTTTCCACCCAGGCCTTCCACCGTCCCCACCACCCCCGGGTCCCGGGAGCGCTGCACCAGGGCACTGACGCCCCGGCGGGGGTCCGTCAGCAGCATAACCTGGGAAGAATAGGGGCCAACGGTATAGACGCTGCCCGCCAGGCCCCGGCTGGTAACCACCGGCATCCCCTGCTGGACACCGTGGCGGGAACCCCGGTCCACCATCAAGATTTCAAACCACTGATTGGGGTTGCGGGCGATGACTTCCGCCGGCAGCAGCTCGTAGGTGGTCTTGGCCTTGAAATCCAAAAGCTCCCGCAGGCGGTAATTTTCCTGACGCAGTTCCTTTAGCTGCACCTGCAGGATGTCCAACCGGGAGAGTTCCTCCCGCAAAGACAGGTTTTCCTCCTCCAGCTGCCGGTAGTGCCGGAAGGAGTCCACCATATCTGTGACCCGGCCTGCGGCCTGGCTCACCAGGTTCTGCATGGGGGCGAAAACGGTGATGACCGCCTGTTCAAGGAAGGTAAGCCTTAACCGTTCCCTTGCAGTCAAGGCTGTCAGGGTAACCAGCAGCAGAATTACCAAAATAATGGCGACGGCCTTGCCCCTCGTCAGCCTTGGGTTATTCCCCATTTAACTCACCCTCAGGATATTTTCCTGGGAGAAACCGCCACGCGGCGCAGCAGGTCGATTTCCGCCAGGGCCTTCCCGGAGCCCAGGGCAACGCAATCCAGGGGATCATCGGAAAGGAACACGGGCATCCCCGTCTCCTGGGCCACCAGCCTGTCCAGCCCCTTGAGGAGGGCGCCGCCCCCCGTCATCACGATTCCCTTGTCCATGATATCGGAGGCCAGTTCCGGAGGTGTTTTTTCCAGGGTAACCTTGATGGCGTCCAGAATCTGGGAGACCGGGTCCGCCAGGGCTTTCTCGATCTCCAGGGCGGTGATGTTCAGGGTCTTGGGAAGGCCTACCACCAGGTCCCGTCCCCGGATGTCCATGGTGGTTTCTTCATCGGCGGCATAAGCGGTGCCGATTTGAATCTTGACCTCCTCCGCCGTCCGCTCGCCGATCATCATGTTGTAGGCCCGCTTGATGTAGTTGACCACCGCTTCATCCATCTCATCGCCCCCGATGCGGATGGATTTGCTGGTGACAATTCCTCCCAGGGAGATAATGGCCACCTCCGTGGTCCCCCCGCCGATATCCACGATCATGCTGCCGGTGGGTTCTTCCACGGGCAGGCCTGCTCCGATGGCGGCGGCCATGGGTTCCTCGATGAGATAGGCTTCCCGGGCCCCGGCCTGTTTCGTGGCATCCAGGACGGCCCGCTTCTCCACCTCGGTGACCCCTGAAGGCACACAGACCACCACCTGGGGGTAAAAGAGGGTCTTGCGGCGGTAGGCTTTTGCAATAAAATGGCGCAGCATGGTCTGGGTAACGTCGAAATCGGCGATGACCCCGTCCTTCATGGGCCGGATGGCCACGATGTTACCCGGTGTGCGCCCGATCATCCTTTTGGCTTCCTCACCGACGGCCAGGATGGTCCCCGTGTCCCGGCGGATTGCCACCACCGAGGGCTCCCGGAGGACGATCCCCTTTCCCTTGACAAAAACCAAGGTGTTTGCCGTTCCGAGATCGATTCCGATGTCGCGGGTGAAGTACCTTGTTAGGAAGCGCATGCCATTACTCCTTTCAGTCGCGCGGATAATGTATGTCCACAACTTTCATTATATCAATTCCTCGAGTTTACAGGCAACAGGTAATTTATACGAATTACGCTCAAATTAAGCCTTTTTCGCGAAAGCTCAAAAACCGCCCCTCCCCCATGACGATGTGGTCCAGGATATTGATGCCCATAATCTCCCCGGCATCCACCAGGCGCCGGGTGACACTGATGTCTTCGCCGCTGGGGGTGGGGTCGCCGCTGGGGTGGTTGTGGAGCAGGATCAGGGAGGCGGCGCTGCGCCGCAGGGCCAGGCGAAAGATCTCCCGGGGATGGACGATGGATGAGTTCAGGCCGCCCCGGAAAACCGTCTCCACGCCCAGAACCTTATTCTTAATATTCAAGAGGATGATGCGAAACTCCTCCTGCTCCAGGTAGCGCATCTCCTCCATCATGTAGTTGAAAACATCCTCCGGCGAGGTTATGTCCACATTATACCCCCGGGAAGCCACCACCATACGACGCCCCAGCTCCAGGGCCGCCTTGACCTGGACGGCCTTGGCCGGGCCGATTCCCCTGATTTCCGTGAGTTCCTCCACCGTCAGGTAGGGCAGTTCCCGGAGCTTACCGGCCCGGGTCAGGATCATCTGGGCCAGGTCCAGAGCCGTGTCCCGCAGGGACCCGGTCCGAAGTATCACGGCCAAAAGCTCGGCATTGGAGACTTTTTCTGCCCCCAGGGCCAAAAGCCTCTCCCGGGGCCGCTCCTCCGCCGGCATATCCTTGATGGTCAAACGCCGCACCTCTTCCATGCTTCCCCTCCCTCCCCCAAAATATTGACCTCAAGTTTCTTTCCCTTCAGTACACCCTGACCCCGAACTCCTTCAGCATCTCCACCGTCAGGGCCAGGGGCAGACCCACCACATTGAAATAGCAGCCCTCAATCCGGGAAACCAGGCCCCCGCCCAGCCCCTGGATGCCGTAGGACCCGGCCTTGTCCATAACCTCCGCCTTCGTGAGATAAGAGTGGATTTCCTCGTCAGAGAGGGGGCGGAAAAAGACCCTGGTCCTCTCCACCCGGCAAAGCGTTTTCATGCCCGGCTGCTCGATGATGGCCACCCCTGTCAGAACATCGTGGCTGCCTCCCGAAAGAAGGCGCAGCATCTGCAGGGATTCCTCCCTGTCTGCCGGCTTCCCCAGCATATTCCCATCCACGCAGACCACCGTATCCGCACCGATGACAATCCCCCGCGTAAGGGTTGCAGCAACGGCCCGGGCCTTCAAGAGGGCCAGGCGCTCCGCCAGCCGGACGGGATCCTTTTCCTTTGCCTCGTCTTCCGGCACGCCGCTTTCGGCAATGTCGAAGGTAAGCCCGATCTGACGCAGAAGCTCGGCCCGGCGGGGGGAAGCGGAGGCCAGCACAATTGGTTTCATCTCATTATTCCTTTCCATCTTGTTATTTTTCCCTTGGTAAGGGGCGGTGATTCCAGCCCGGGAACCCTTGCGGGTTGAGGCGGCTATTTCTTATAAAGAACCCCCCACTTATATAACGAGCAGGAGGCTGTCCTTGTTACAGGTTCTAAAAAAGATTTTTCGCCGGCATGAAACCCCAAAACCCCTCGGGCAGCCGGCGGGAGGTGAGGGGGGCCGGGGTCAGGCCGGCACCTTAGGCCTTCTACCGGACCTCAGCGGTTCCCCCCGCAGGCAGCACCTTCTGCAGGGTCTGCTGCAGGTATTGGGCCGTAAGCCCCGTGAAGAAGCCGGTGGGCAGAGCCAGGACCAGAAGGAGGGGCAGGTACATACTGATCAGGTAGTAGTTCCCGATGAGCAGGGCCGCCGTCACCACCTGGGCGGTGTTGTGGCTGACCGCCCCTACGATGCTGACGGATACCAGGCTGATTTTGCCGCGCCTCTCCAGTCGCAGGAAGGCGGCCATGACCAGGGTGCTCAAGAGGCCCCCGGCCAGGCTGAAGAAAAACCCGAAGCCCAGGAAGTTCCCGACGAAGATGCTGCCCAGGATGCTCCGCAGGACGGCCACCGTCAGGCCGCTACCCAGGCCGTAGAAGCACAGGGTCAGCAGCGTGATGATGTTGGCCAGCCCCAGCTTGGCTCCCGGAACGGGCAGGGGCACGGGGATGATGGCCTCCACGGTATGAATAACCACGGCAAAGGTAAGCAACAGGGCGATGTTGACCATTTTTTTTGTCTGCATGTTGTCTGCCACCTTTCTACTGCAGTTCGATGGTTTCTCTTACCCCGGAAGACATGTGGACCTCCAGGTCCGGGGTGATGATGACCGTCTCCACCCCCGGCATCCCTTCCGTCAACCTGAGGCTCTCCTCCACCCCCAAAACGAAGAAGGCGGTGGACAGGAGGTCGGCGGTGATGGTATCAGGGGCGATGACGGTCACGCTGGCCGCCCCCTTCCAGGCCGGATAGCCCGTTTCCGGGTCCAGGATGTGGTGGTACCGCTGCCCCCCCTCGTCGAAAAAGCGCTGGTAGTCCCCGGAGGTGACCACGGCCAGGTCCGGCCCCAGGGGCAGGACGGCAAAGATCTTCGTCCGCTCCCCCGGATGGCGGATACCGATGCGCCAGGGTTTGCCGTCGGGCCTGCTGCCCAGGACCCGGATATCGCCGCCGGCGTCCAGGTAGGCGCTTTCAACCCCCATATCCTTCAGGGCCTCGATGCTCTGGTCCACGATATACCCCTTGGCCACACCCCCCAGGTCCAGGGCCATTCCCTCCCGGGGAAGAAAGACCTGCCCCGCTGCCGGGTCCACCTGGACTTGGGTGTAATCCACGTAGGCCAGCTTTTCACGGATCTCTACCTCTGCCGGTACCCTGGCCCTCTCTGTGCCGATGGCCCACAGGTCGATGAGGGGTGTGACGGTGATGTCGAAGACCCCTCCCGTCTCAGCGCCCACTTCCAGGGCCCGCTGGACCACGAAGAGGACGCTTTCCGGGACCGCCACGGCTTCCCGGCCGGCTTTCCGGTTGATTTCATCCACGGGGCTTCCGGGAATATGCCGGGAGAGTTCCCCTTCCAGTTCTTCCATGAGGGACAGGACAGAATCGATGGCCCAGTCCCCTTCCTCCTGGGTCTGGACGTAGACCCGGGCACTGATGACCGTGTCCATGATACCGAACTGCTGCCGCTCCACCTTCACGGTGTCGCCGCCGGCAAAGTACCAGGCGGCCAGTAGTGCCGCCAGGGCCAACCCCACCAGGATCCCTTTATTTCTCGCACTCATAACCTTCACCTTTTTTCTCTTGCTGCGCCTTTAGGACCAATCACTATAGTAACATTAAGCGCCTCCCTTGGCAAGAAAAAGGGGCGGGCGGCCGCAACCCTCATGCACAGCGACCCTCAGCCCCCGGGAAGGTGAATATTTCAAGCCTGACCCCGGCTGTGCTTACTGGAGCGCCGATAGATAGACCAGAACCACCAGGAAGATTGCCAGCATGAAGGCCAGCAGCAGGGTATCGAAGTTGATGTTTTTCGTGTTGAATTCCCCGGAAGTCCACTTTAACCTGCCAAAAATCTGTTTTTGCTTCCTCTTTTCCGGTCCCTCCGCATCCTTAAGCTCGCAGGCCTCCCCGGCTGCCGTCTGCCGCTGTCGGAGATCATCATCCAGGGAGCTGTCCAGAACGCTCACGTACCTGCAGGCGTTGATGGTCGTTCTCCCCATGGCATCAAAGAGGTAGTTCAACCTGCCGTCAAAGGCGGTGCCCCCCTTGCAGGCAATCAGGGCGGCGAGGCGAACCACAGGTACATAGAGTATGGTCTCCACGCTCATCCAGCGGGGCGGGGAAACGGCAAACCATTTTAAGCGGGTTCCCAGCACATAGATCAGCAGCCCCAGAACCAGGACCAGGGCCATGGCCAGGAGGTCTTCTGCTGCAAAGAAATTGATCCCCACCAGGTAGCGGGAGATATTTGCCGGGTCAAAGGCAAAAGAACCAAGGGAGGGCAGGATCAGCCCCCGGTAGAGAAGCCCGGGGAAAACCCCGATGAGGATGCAGGAAACAGCGAAAACAGCCGGCACGGCCTTGGCCGGCAGCGGCGTTTTGTAATGAGCCCCGGAGGCTTCCCCCCCTTCCCCGGAGAAGAGGGCCAGTAAGAATTTCAGGAAGTAGCAAACCGTCAGGGCGCTGGTGACGACAAAAATCTTTTCCGCCACCCACAGGCTGGGGTCGTAATGCAGTTCATATGCCTTTACCACGGCATGGTGAAGGAGGGTTTTGCTGATGTAGCCATTGAAGCCGGGGATCCCGCCGACCCCCAGGGCGGCCACAACAAAAACTCCCAT
>PWVN01000283.1 GCA_003561835.1 Syntrophomonadaceae bacterium | reverse complement strand
GCCTCAGGCCGTCGTTGACCATCTGACGGGAGGAGCGGATGATGTTGTTGGCATACAACCAGATGTCCTTAATATCCGGCATAAAAAACTCCTATAGTTAACGTGTTAACTATAGGATACAGGAAAGTGGTTAACTTGTAAACCATTTTTTTTAAGGGCAGCCGAAGCTTCCTCCCGGAGATTAAAACTTGTCCTCTCCATGCTTGAGCTTCACATAGAAAAAGTCGATCATTTCACCAAGATTCCTGCCGTGGACCCGGAGCAGCGCGGGCGGCAGGTTCGCCCGGCACTCTTCCAGGGTGGCGAGCCATTCTTCCAGCTTTTTCTTGTCCGGCATCATGGGCTTCTCTCCTTCCAGGTTTCAAGGAGTCTCAAGGCAGGCCTGGGAGCCTTCTGCCTTTGTATTCTTCAGGCGCTGCTAAAAACCCTGTAAGGGCCATAATAACTCTACGTGAGGTTTCGGGGAGTACGGCCGGGGGAATATTTCCCGGTAAATAAGACAGGGTTTTACGGGAAGACTGAAAATACAGGGAAATCCGGGTTTCTTGTGACGGGAGAACTAGGTTTTTTGAGGCGGTTGGTTCCTGAAAAACCCGAGGGAGAAGATGAGGAGCATCAGGAGGAAGGAGACTAGAACCGTTGTGCTGTCGTAGACAATGCCCGACAGGGCGCCCACGGTCCTGCTGCTGATACCCATCAGGGGCAGGGGATAAAACTGGGACACGAGGCTTAGGTAGGGGTTTTGGGCCTCTTGGGGGAGCAGAAGGTACTGCCAGGTATACAGGAGGAGAAAGAGCCCCCAGAGACTGTTCCCGGTCAGGTAGTTGGGCAGGCCCCTCCCCGGGAGCCGGCCAAAGACGGTGCCGGCCCAGAACCAGAACCCCACGAAGAGGGCTTCCCACAGGAGGAACAGGGAAAAGTAGAGGGGAACCAGAAAGGGCAGGGAGTTGACGGCCCACCCCCAGAGGAAGGGAACCAGAAGCAGGATGTACTCTCTTCTCACAGGACCACCTCCCCGCAGCTTGGGGTCAGGCCTAATAGTAAACTTACTCAACATAATATTCGCTGATATTTGCAGATTCCCTTGTTTTGTAAAAAATGCGATAAAAATAAAGGATTTGCGGGCCTCTTTTCGAAGTAGTAGACAGGAGGTGAAGAACCATTAGTGTAGAGACGACAGCCCAAGATTTTGCCCAGGCTATCAAAGAGACGGAGGAGTATGTCGATCTGAATGCTGCCCAGGCCCGGATCAAGCTGGATCCCACGGCGCAAAAACTGATATCCGATATCGAGGAAAGCCAGAAGCGCATCCAGCAGGCCCAGGCCCAGGGTCAGCCCATTCAAAGCGAGGTGCAGCAGATTCAACTGCTGCAGACCAAAGCCCAGAGCAATGAAACCCTGAAGCGCTTTTTCAAAGCCCAGGAAGCCTTCAGCAAGGTGATGGAAAGAGCCAACAAAATCATCACGTCAGAATTGTTCGCCCAGTCCTGAGGGTAGAAATACCGAAGAAAGGAGAGGTGGCACCTGCCGCCTCTTTTTTGTTGAGCCGCTTGGACGCGCCCGGGGCCCGCTAATATTTGACAGGAGTGCGAGGGGATGGTATGATATAAAATGTAAACAGTACAAAATTATATTAAATACAAGAATGGGGGCATACCGGCATGAGCAATATCGTGGAGCGTTTAAGGAACAGCAACATCAAGCCTTCTTATGCCCGGATCAAAATCATGGAGTATCTCATGGAGCATCCCGTGCATCCGACGGTGGAGGAAATCTACCAGAACCTGGTTCGGGAGATTCCCACCCTTTCCAAAACTACCGTCTACAATACCCTGGATCTCTTCATCCGCCACAATTTGGCCCGGGTCATCACCATCGAGGAGAACGAGACCCGCTACGATGCGGATACCACGAATCACGGCCATTTCAAGTGTGAAACCTGTGGCGCCCTTTATGATTTTACCGTTGACGAGGACAACCTGGCCACCAGGGGCCTGGGGGATTTTGTCGTTACGGAAAAGCATGTGTACTTTAAAGGGATCTGCAAGAAGTGCCTTTACAATCAATAATCATAAACGCACATTATATTTTTGCCGGTATGGGCCGGCGGGTGGTTTTTTCGCTTGCATCAGGTTGACTCTGTTGGCAGGGATGTTAAAATAAAGGAAAAGTCTTCTGCAGGACAGGAAAGAAGGGTGACAATTGGAAAAGAAGATACCGAAGAGGAAAGATGCCTGGGAACTCTTGACCCGGTACAACCGGAACGATAACCTGATCCGCCACGCCCTGGCGGTAGAGGCCGTCATGGTCCACTTTGCCGGGCTCCTGGGAGAGGATGAGGAGAAGTGGTCTGTCATCGGGCTGGCCCATGATGTGGATTACGAGCGGTACCCGGAGGAGCACTGCAAAAAGGCCCGGGAGATCCTGGAGCAGGAAGGCTGGCCGGAGGACTACATACGGGCCGTGCAAAGCCACGGCTGGAAGATCTGCACCGATGTGGAGCCGGTGGACAAGCTGGAAAAGGTTTTGTATGCCATCGATGAGCTTACGGGCCTGGTGGCCGCCACGGCCATGGTGCGCCCCAGCAAGAGCATCCTGGACATGAAAGCCAAGTCCGTGAAGAAGAAATGGAAGCAGGCGGGTTTTGCTGCCGGGGTCAAAAGAGATGTGATCGAGGAAGGGGCCCAAATGCTGGGAATGGACCTGACGGAAGTCATCGAGGAAACCATCAAGGGGATGCAGAGGGTGGCCGGGGAGATCGGCCTGGCGGGAGATCTCTAGGCGCCGGGGAGTCGGCCCGGTAAACCCTGTTACCGGCAATTTATGGGGTGCGTCTCGGCTGTCGATACCAACGGAAAAAAGCTTACGTAAAGGTCCCGGACGGGTGGGGTTTATCCAAAAAAAGGCCGGCACCGGGGTTGCAGCGGGAAGAGAAAAATGATAAGATAACAACAATGAAATGATTACAAGATGACCGCATAAGGAGGAGATAATGTGAAGCACGAATTACCGGAACTACCTTACGGGTATGGTGCCCTGGAACCTCACTACGAGGAGCGCACCCTGCGCCTGCACCACGGTGCCCATCACAAAGCCTATGTGGACGGCCTGAATAGTGCGGAAGGGAAATTGGCAGAAGCCCGGGAGAAAGGGGATTTTGCCCTGGTGAAACACTGGGAACGGGAGCTGGCCTTCCACGGCTCCGGCCACATTCTCCACAGTGTCTTTTGGGAGAACATGGGCCCCGGAGAGGGCGGCCCCGCCACGGGGGCCGTCGCGGAGCAGATTGAGGCGGACTTCGGCAGTTTTGCGGCCTTCAAGGGCCAGTTCTCTGCCGCAGCGGCGGCAGTGGAAGGCTCGGGTTGGGCGGTCCTTTGCTGGAACCCCGTCTTCGGAAAGCTGGAGATTCTGGCGGCGGAAAAGCACCAGAACCTGACCCAGTGGGGCGTTTATCCCCTGCTGGTCCTGGATCTGTGGGAACACGCCTACTACCTCCAGTACCAGAACAAGCGTCCTGCCTTTATCGAAGCCTGGTGGAACCTGGTGAACTGGGAAAATGTCAACCTCCGCTTTACCGGCGGACACGAAGGCTGCTGCTGCGGTTGAACAACAGGGAAAGAGGTGACGGTATTGAGTTCGGTTGAGATCAAAAAAGGGATATACTGGGTGGGAGTGGTGGACTGGGACCTGCGCTATTTCCACGGCCCCTCCTACACCACCCACCGGGGCACCAGCTACAACAGCTACCTCATTATGGACGATCAGGTCACCCTGGTGGATGCCGTCTTTGCCCCCTTCGCCGGGGAACTGCTGGACAACATCCGGTCCGTGGTGGACCCCTCCCGCATCGAGAATGTGGTGGTCAATCACATTGAAACGGATCATGCCGGCGGGCTGCCGGAGGTCTTGAAGGCAGCGCCCAAGGCCAGGATTTTCTGCACGGCCAAGGCCAGGGCTGGCCTCCTGAAGCATTTCTCCGAGGCCGGGGAATGGGATTTCCAGGTGGTGAAGACGGGGGATACACTGCCCATCGGCAGCCGTACCCTGACCTTCGTGGAAGCCCCCATGCTCCACTGGCCCGACAGCATGTTCACCTATATCGCTGAAGAAGAACTCCTGATGCCCAATGATGCCTTCGGCCAGCACCTGGCTTCCGCCTTCCGCTTCGACGACGAGGTGGACCCGCACATCCTCATGGAGGAGGCGGCCAAGTATTACGCCAACATCCTCTACCCCTTAAGCCGTATGGTCCTGAAGAAGCTGGAGGAAGTCAAGGGCATGAACATCCCCATCTCCATGATCGCCCCCAGCCACGGCATCATCTGGCGGGGAGACCCGGGGAAAATTATCCAGGCGTACCAGCGCTGGGCCTCGGGAGAAGGGGAAGAAAAGGCCCTGGTGGTCTACGAGACCATGTGGGGGAGCACCAGCACCATGGCCCGGGCCATCACCGAGGGCCTCATCTCCGAGGGGATTGAGACCCGTCAGCATAAAATCTCCAACAGCGATTACAGCGATGTCATCAAGGAGATGCTGGAGGCCCGGCTGGTGGTGGTAGGCTCTTCCACCATCCACCGCCACTTTTTGGCCTCCCTGTCCCCCTTCCTGGATGAAGTGGGCGCCTTAAAGCCCGTCAAGCGGATGGGGGCGGCCTTCGGTTCCTACGGGTGGAGCAAGGGGGCCGTGAAGGCCATCGAGGAGCGGCTTCAGGGAGCGGGCATCGAACTGGTCAAGGAAGGCCTGGAGCTCCTCTGGGTCCCGGATGAGGAGGAGAAGAAAGCCTGCTTTGAATGGGGCCGTTCCCTGGCCTCCTTTGTAAAAAATAAATAACAGGTGAAAGGGGAGTAAAGGAATGGAAAAGTGGGAATGTATGGTATGCGGGTATATTTATGACCCGAAAGATGGGGACGAAGGGGGGGGCATTGCCCCGGGAACTTCTTTCGAGGACCTGCCCGATGACTGGGTATGCCCCATCTGCGGCGTAGGGAAAGAAGACTTTGAAAAGGTGGAAGAATAGACACCTGCAACCGGAAACCAAATTTAAAGGAGGAAACTCGCATGGATCTGAAAGGAACGAAAACGGCAAAGAACATCATGGAGTCTTTTGCCGGCGAATCCCAGGCCCGCAACAAGTACAACTATTATGCTTCCCAGGCCAAAAAGGAAGGGTACGAGCAGATTGCCGCCATCTTCGCCGAGACGGCCGACAATGAAAAGGAACACGCCAAGATGATGGCGAAATTCGCGGGTATGATCGGCGATACCGCCAGCAACCTGAAGGATGCCGCCGCCGGCGAGAACTACGAGTGGACGGACATGTACAAGAAGTTCGAAAAGGAAGCCCGGGAAGAGGGCTTCACTGAAATCGCCGATGTCTTCCAGGAAATCGGCGAAGTGGAAGAGGAGCATGAGAAGCGTTACCTGGCCCTCCTGGAGCGGGTAAAATCCGGCACCGTCTTCAAGCGGGAAGAGCCCATTCACTGGCAGTGCCGGAACTGCGGTTACATCCACTTCGGCAAAGAGGCCCCGGAGGAGTGCCCGGCCTGCAAGCATCCCCAGGCCCACTACCAGCCCATGGCCAAAAACTTCTAGGAATGAGATGAGGGAAAAAACGTGGCCCCAAGGGGGGGTCACGTTTTTTATACAACGGGTTCTTCTGGAGAATACTGATATTGAAGGAACGAAGGAAACGGAGGTTGCCGTATTGTCGCCCATGGTCCAGGTTCTCCTGGCTTCCCTGCCCATCCTCGTGACGATATTCCTCATGGCCGGCCTCACCTGGCCGGCCAGGCGGGCCATGCCCCTGGCCTGGCTTCTGGCCTCGGCCCTGGGCCTCTTCTTCTGGCAGATGGGCCCCGTCCGGGTTGCCGCCGCCACCCTGGAAGGGGCTTTGAACGCCCTGAACATCCTGATCGTGGTCTTCGGGGCCATCCTGCTCATGAACACCCTGCAGCTCAGCGGCGCCATGGGGGTCATCAGCCGGGGGTTTTCCGGGATCAGCGGCGACCGGCGGGTGCAGGTCCTCATCATCGGCTGGCTCTTCAGTTCCTTCGTGGAGGGGGCCGCCGGCTTCGGCACCCCCGCCGCCCTGGCAGCACCCCTGCTGGTGGGGCTGGGCTTTCCGCCCCTCCCCGCCGCCACGCTGACCCTGGTGATGAACAGCACCGCCGTCACCTTCGGGGCCGTGGGCACCCCCATCCTGGTGGGGCTCAGGACGGCCCTGGAGGGGCTTCTGCCCGAGGCGGCCCTCCCGGCCTTCCTGCTGCGGGTGGGCCTGTGGACGGCCTTCATCAATACCCTGGCGGGGACCTTCGTGCCCCTCCTGGCCGTGTGCCTGATGACCCGCTTCTTCGGCGAGAACCGTTCCCTCCGGGAGGGGCTGGAAGCCGCCCCTTTCGCCCTGGCGGCGGGCCTTTCCTTCACCCTGCCCTACCTGGCCCTGGCCTACTTCTTCGGCCCCGAACTGCCCTCCATGGGCGGGGCCCTCATCGGGATGTTCCTTATGGTGGGGGCTGCCCGCCGGGGGATCCTGGTGCCCCGGACTTCCTGGGATTTTCCCGGTAACAGGGGATGGGGCGGGGACGGGGGAGGGGTTGAGGGAAAGACGACAAGGGGAGGGGAAGGAGAAAGGGTCGGAGGAGGGGGAAAGGTTGGAGGAGGGGGAAGAGAAGGAGAAATTTTGCAGGAGGAAGGGGCGGGGGACGGGCTTCTCTCCCGGCCGGCCGGGAAGCTGCCCATGGGGAAGGAGATGAGCCCCTTGAGGGCCTGGGCGCCCTACCTGCTGGTGGCGGCCATCCTGGTGGCAACCCGCCTGCCCCTCTTCGGGCTTAAAGGGCCCTTAACCCGGGTTACCTTCACCTGGCTGGATATCCTGGGCCAGGAAGGGGTGGGTTACAACCTTCAGCCCCTATACAGCCCCGGCATCATCCCCTTTGTGCTGGTGGCCGGCCTCACCTTCCTGCTCCACGGCATGAAGGCCCGGGAAGTGGGGAAGGCCTGGCAGAACACCTTTGCCCAGCTGCTGCCGGCTGCCGTGTCCCTGGTCTTTGCCGTGGCCATGGTCCGGGTCCTGGTCCAGTCCCGCATCAACGGGGCCGGGATGGATGGAATGCTCCTGACCCTGTCAAACTTCGCTTCCCGGGCAGCGGGGGAAGCCTGGC
Source organism: Syntrophomonadaceae bacterium (assembly GCA_003561835.1). Lineage (GTDB taxonomy): Bacteria > Bacillota > Dethiobacteria > PWVN01 > PWVN01 > PWVN01. The sequence goes on along the minus strand of PWVN01000283.1, from coordinate 1,765 downwards.
CCCTCCTGTCCCCCTTTATCGGTGTCCTGGGCGCTTTCGTATCCGGTTCCAATACCGTCTCCAACATCCTCTTCGGCGGGTTTCAGTACAGCGTGGCGGAAGCCCTGGAAATCTCCCGCACCATCACCCTGGCCCTCCAGGCGGCGGGGGGCGCCGTGGGCAACATGATCGCCGTCCACAATGTGGTGGCTGTCTGCGCCGTGGTGGGGATTTTGGGCAGGGAAGGGGAGATCATCCGGAAAAACCTGCTGCCTGCCGGTATTTATGCCGCCTCCCTGGGGCTTTTGGGCCTCCTCCTCATCTACCGGTGGGCCCCGGGAATCTTCTAGAAATTTTCATCTCCCCTCCGGCAGGAAACGGGCGTCCAATCTAAAACTTAATAGAGGATGTGGGACACTGCGATACCGGGACACCGGAAGCGAGGAGGAGGATTGAGATGCTGTTTGAACACAATGTGGTGGAGGGAAAGACCATCGAGGATGCCTGGCGGGATATCATGTGGTGCTGTGTGCGCAACGGGTACGACTACCCCGTGCAGGGGGGCAGCTACGTGGGCCAGATTCGCCGGCAGCTGGATTATGCCGTGGTGAGAATCCTGGAGCCCTGGACGCGGCCCCTGGCGGTGCGGACACCGGAAGGGTGCGGCATCCCTTCCCCCACCAGCGATGACAAGATCGAGGATTACTTCATGCACTACATCATCGGCACGGAAAAATCGGAACAGGAGGATTACACCTACGGCCAGTACATTGCTCCCCAGGCCCAGCAGGCGGTGGACCTCTTGAACCAGGCAGGCGGGAACACCAACCAGGCGGCCATCATTGTGGGGGAGCCCGGCTCCATCCTCCAGGAAGACCCTCCCTGCCTCAGGGTGGTTACCTTCAAGGTGGTTAAGGGGAAGCTGCAGATGGGTCTCTTCTTCCGCAGCTGGGACCTCTTCGCCGGCCTGCCGGAGAACCTGGGGGGGCTGCAGCTCTTCAAGGAATATGTGTTGAGTTTCCTGGAGTTCCCCGTGGAAGACGGGCCTATCGTCGCCTTCTCCGACGGGCTCCACATCTATGAGCAGTACTTCTCCCTGGTAAACGTCCTGAACGTGGACAAGATCCGATAGGGGGGCTTCAGATGAGGACGGTGGACCTGATCCTGAAAAAACGGGCGGGCCGTGCCCTGGACCCGGAGGAGATCCGGTTTCTGGTCTCCGGCTACACCCGGGAGGCCATCCCCGACTACCAGATGGCTGCCTTCCTGATGGCCGTCTGCTTCCAGGGCATGAACCGGGAGGAGACTCTGGAGCTGACCCTGGCCATGCTGGCCTCGGGGGACCGGGTCTCCCTCAAGGAGATCCCGGGGGTCAAGGTGGACAAGCACAGCACCGGCGGGGTGGGGGACACCACCACCCTGGTCCTGGCGCCCCTGGTGGCCGCCGCCGGGGTCCCCGTGGCCAAGATGTCCGGCCGGGGCCTGGGGCATACGGGCGGCACCCTGGACAAGTTCGCTGCCATTCCCGGGTTCCGGGTGGACCTGGGGGTTAAGGAGATGGTGGCGGCCGTGAAAAAGTGCGGGGTGGCGGTGGTGGGCCAGACGGGCAAGCTGGTACCGGCAGACAAAAAGATGTATGCCCTCCGGGATGTGACGGGGCCCGTCCAGAGCCTGCCACTCATCGCCGGCAGCATCATGAGCAAAAAGCTGGCCTCCGGTGCCGATGCCCTGGTGCTGGATGTGAAGACGGGAGACGGCGCCTTTTTGAAAGAGGAAGAGGAAGCCT